>PHDQ01000278.1 GCA_002841025.1 Bacteroidetes bacterium HGW-Bacteroidetes-13
CAACACCTTGCCCAGACTGATGGTGTACTGATCCATCAACCCGCCGGGCTCGTTGTATTCCAATACCTCTGCTTCATAGGTGTGACGGGCTATTTGCTCCGAACTCACTGTTTTTCCATTCCCAAAAGCTTCGTGTAGAAACAGCACCCAGGCCGCAACCAAAGCCGACGAACTCGACAGCCCGGCATTGATGGGAATGTTTCCCGATATGGAAACATCATACCCGTGATTGGGGATAATTCCGTGGCGTTTCAACACCCGCAAAGCAGATAAAAAATAATCTCTTTTATCGGTGGAAACCTCATCAACCGAATAATCAATGGTCCGTTCGATTTCCAAATCGGGCATCAAAATATGAAATACTTTCCGATTGTTTGGAGTCGCCCTCAGCCGAATATATCTGTTGATGGCACATGCAATGACGGGTAATTCTAAATAATCCTGGTGATCGCCAAAGAGGCAAATTCTACCGGGAGAAAGAATCGAAATGCTATGGTTTGGGGTTGTCGTTGTCAAGTGTTAATCAATTAAAAAGTGTCTTTTATCCAGTTATACGGCTTGCGGTTGATCCAAAGACCGCGGGTGAAATCGGGAAAATCTTGCGGTGCGCCGTTGTTTTCAATGGATAGTTCAGACAGTGGTGTGATGGCACTCCAAGCGGCCGCGTCATAGGCATCCAAAGGAGGCGCAATGTTTTGTTTGGCTGATTCGACAAAGGCATTCAACACAAAAAAATCCATGCCGCCGTGTCCCGAATCGGCTGCATATTCACCGTATTTCTGCCATAGCGGATGGTCGTATTTTTTGAGCCAATCGGTTGCCTCATCCCATTGATGCGGTTTGGATTGACCTTCGATGTAGATTCTATTGCCGTCCACTTCCCAAAGTCCACTTGTTCCCTGCACCCGAAAACCGAGCGAATAGGGTCTGGGCAGATTGGTGTCATGCGTGACGATGATGGTTTCGCCCAGGGCAGTCTCGATGGTGGTGGTGACGATGTCGCCCAACTTAAATTTGACCTTTGCGTTCGGGTGATTCTCACCGCCTACTTCCACAATGTAGTTGTGCAAACCTCTGGTTTTGGTGGCATGCGAGGTCAATGAAAGAAAACGATTTCCCCGGTTGATGTTGTTCATCGCCGCAATCGGTCCGACGCCGTGGGTAGGATAGACATCTGCATTTTGGTAAACGGAATGATTGGTGCGCCATTTGGATTCGGAGATTCCGTTTTCACCAAACTCGGCTCCACGCCCGTAAGGCGTTTTGCCGTCGTTGAGTTTTACCCCACGCAAATCGTGTTGATAGCCGCAACGAAAATGCACCAACTCACCAAAAACATTTTGACGAACCATGTTCAACACTGCCATCACATCACGGCGGTAGTTGACGTTTTCGAGTATCATCAGTTGTGAGCCGGTCTGCTCATGGGTGTTGACCAAGTCCCAACATTCCTCCATGGTGTTGGCAGCCGAGACTTCTACGCCGGTATATTTTCCGGCTGACATCGCGTCTTTTGCCATGCGCGTATGCCAAAGCCAAGGTGTCGCGATAATAACGGCATCGACTTCTTTCAATTGGAGCAGATTGCGATAATCCAAATCATTTTTTCCAAAAACTTGCGGCTTGGGATAGGCTGCTTTTTTGATGGTGTCGAGCGCAAGGTCTGTTCGGGTGGAATCGATGTCGCAAATGGCTGTGACCATTATGTCTTTTCGCATCAACAGATTTTCCAAATGATTCGTGCCGCGCAGTCCGACTCCTATCAAGCCTACTTTGAGTTTGTCGATGTTGATTGAAGTAGTTATGCCGAATGTCGCGTTGGGTATCAACCCGATACCGGCTCCGGCAAGCGTGGCATTTTGGATGAATGTTCTTCGGGAGGAATCTGGAAGTGTCATGGTTATACAAATAAATGGTTTGGTTGCATAACAAAAATAGGGAGAGTTTTTGTTTTATAACAATTTCATCACAAACAATCTGCAAAATCAATTGAATTGATTGAAAACACACGTCAAGATATTTTTCAAAGAACGTACTGTCCATCAAGACAATCCTTCAAATCCTGTAAATGTAATTGATTAAACGCTTGTTGGTTCGGGCAAAAAGCTACTCAATCTGAGAACATCTTTAAATAAGCCATTGGATGTTACTTCTACACCCGCACCACTTCCGCGGATAACAAGAGGCTGAGGCTGATAGGTTTTTGAATAGATTTCAACGATAATTTCACTGCCTTGGATGAAACGCAACGGATGTTGATTTGCTATTTTTTCAAGTGAAACGCGCAATGTCTTTTTTTCAAAATCAATTTCACCTATGTAACGCAACACCTCCTGGTTGCGCAATTGAATTTTCCGTTTGGCATACACCACATCAATCTCTTTGATTCTTTTGTTGAATTGGGATAAGGTGGTTTTGCCATTCAATTGGTATGGAATCAAAGATTCTACTTGAATGTCATTGATTTCCACATTCATACCAAGTTCTCGGGCAATTATAAGGAGTTTACGAGCAACATCTTTGCCTGACAAATCTTCCCGGACATCCGGTTCGGTAAGACCTTGTTTTTGAGCTTCTTTGATGGCTTCTGAAAAGCTTATATCCGCTTGAGAAAAGGTGTTGAAAATATAACTCAGCGA
>PHDQ01000279.1 GCA_002841025.1 Bacteroidetes bacterium HGW-Bacteroidetes-13
TTGTTTCTATTGCGCTAACAAATTTAAGAAAAAAACATGACAATTATCATTGTAGTAATTTACTTAAATTTAGATATTTGCACCGGGTATTTTAAAATCAATTGTAATGAGTGAAGCTTCATGCTACCACTGTGGAGATTTGTGCGATAATGAATCAGTTGTTTTTGATGAAAAAAAATTCTGTTGCAACGGCTGCAAAATGGTTTATTCTATTTTTTCGGAAAATGGGTTAGAATACTTCTACGAATTAGAGAAAAACCCGGGCATAAAACCTTCCGATTCCATCAATCGTTTTGAATATCTAAAATCAGACGAAATCGTACAAAAACTGTTGGATTTTGAAGATGAAACTATTCAGGTTGTCACATTTTATATTCCAAAAATTCATTGCAGTTCTTGTATTTGGATATTGGAAAACCTGAATCGATTAAATCCTAACATCGTCAAAACCCGTGTTAATTTTTCAAGCAAAAAAGTAACTTTCCACTATCATCACAAAGAATTTTCGCTGTTTGACTTGGTTAATCTACTCAACCAAATTGCCTACACGCCTGTCATTCGATTGGATGACGAAAACAAACCGAAAATTATTGTCCACAGAAAATCTATCTATCAACTCGCCATTGCAGGTTTTGCCTTTGGCAACATCATGCTGCTGTCCTTCCCCGAATATTTTCAGGTGTCGGAACTTTGGCTCGATCACTTCAAGCCTTTTTTTCGGTGGTTGATGCTTATACTTTCGCTTCCTGTTGTATTCTATTCTTCACAAAACTTCTTTGTGGTTGCCTTCCAAAGTCTTAAAAGAGGAATTCTCAACATTGATGTTCCAATCGCTTTAGGAATCGCTGCATTGTTTCTTCAAAGCATATTTGATGTTTTTTTTAATCGGGGTTCAGGATATTTTGACAGCCTCAGCGGCTTGGTTTTTTTGATGTTGCTCGGACGGTTGTTTCAGCAAAAAACGTATGATTTCCTTTCATTTGAAAGAGATTATAAATCTTATTTTCCGCTTGCCGTCACCAGAATTAATAGCGACAAAATGGAAGAAATCATCTCCATCAATCTGATTAAAAAAGGAGATCGAATTTTGATTAAAAACGGAGATATTATTCCCGCAGATTGCATCCTAACTTCCGAACAAGCGCAAATAGACTACAGTTTTGTCAGTGGCGAATCGAGACCTGTTGAAAAATATATGGGAGATAAAATTTATGCCGGGGGAAGACAAGTTGCCGGTGCCATCGAATTGAAAACACTCACCACAGTCTCCCAAAGTCGATTGACCCGATTGTGGGAACAACATGCCTTTAAAAACGATAAAACAAGCGTTTTTGAAAATTTGACAGACACCATCAGCCAGTATTTCACACCAGTCATCCTGCTGATTGCTGCTCTTTCGGGCATCTATTGGTGGATTTACAATCCTGAGATTGCCATCAGAGTTGTGACAGCCGTACTCATCGTGGCTTGCCCCTGCGCTTTGGCTTTGGCAACACCGTTCACCTTAGGAAATATGATGCGAATCTTTGGGAAGAAAAATTTCTATCTCAAAAACACGCAGGTGATTGAACGACTCGCCAAAACCGAATTACTCATATTTGACAAAACAGGAACTCTGACAGAAAGTCGTAAAATGGAAATCGAATACGTTGGTGAAACCCTCTCAAACGAAGAAATTAACTTCTTGAAATCTGCGCTGAGACAATCCAATCATCCACTCAGCAGACAGCTTCAAACCTTGTTTCAAAAAAATGAAATCATCCCGATAGAACACTTTGAAGAAACTCCCGGATTTGGATTTAAAGCAACTTCCGATTTGGGAACAATCAAGGTTGGCAGGCATGGCTTTGCAGGATCAGAATTTGATGTAGATGATCACCGAATAACCACCGTACACATCAGTACAAATGATATTTACAAGGGATATTTCACCTTTAAACACCAATTTAGACAGGGTGTAAAAAAATTGTTGGAAAATCTCGTTGTACATTATAAATTGATGGTGCTGAGCGGCGATAAACTTTCCGCACAAAAGGATTTGGAAACGGTACTTCCGGGCGATATTTATGTTCTGTTGGAACAAACACCCGAAGATAAACTTCTGCTCATCGAAAAACTACAAAAAACAGGAACTCAAATCACCATGCTCGGCGATGGGCTCAATGATGCCGGTGCTTTGGCGCAAAGCAATGTGGGCATTTCGATTTCTGAAGATACTGCGACGTTCTCTCCCGCCTGTGACGCTATTCTCTTGGCTGATAAACTGCTGGATTTTGATAAATTTTTGAAAGCATCTAAAAAATCCGTTAGAATCATTAAAATATGCTTTGTTGTCTCATTTGCTTACAATTCCATCGGTCTTACTTTTGCGGTTACCGGGCTGTTATCACCTTTGGTAGCTGCCGTGTTGATGCCGCTTAGTTCTATATCTGTGGTCGTTCTGAGTACCGTACTGACCAATCGAGTAGGTAAAAACCTATGATTGTAACGTGTGTATTTTATTCATTATCAAATCGAATCATTGAACTCTTCCTGCCGAATGCGGACGGCGCGGATTGAAAACACTATCAAAAAAGCGATTGAAACAAAAATACTCAGCGTGCCCAGCAGCATCAATATTTTGGAACA
>PHDQ01000028.1 GCA_002841025.1 Bacteroidetes bacterium HGW-Bacteroidetes-13
TGATAGACGACTTTATTAAATTAAACATTTTAAAGGAAGTAACAGGCTTTAAGCGAAATCGGATTTTTGCTTTTGACGATTATATAAAACTATTTAGATAATGAGCAAAGTAGGATAAATAGAACGTGCCACACTATATAGTACCTCAATATCCTCAGACCAAACAGTAATGCAGCTAAAAAAAATTTGTGGTGAAAATCACCACCTTCGCCAAGCCTAAAAACCGTTAATTATAGGGTGCGTTTATTTATAAAATTTAAAATCACACCGATTGCTTGCCCTCCGTACTCGGCTCTTCCTCAACCGGCGGATTCCGTTCCTCCCAAACCCCATAAATAGCCGGTGCCACGCGTTTGACAACTTCAAACAATCGACTTTCTTGAACAATTCTTGGTTTGTCGAAAGCCGTCTGACCCATAAACAGTTCGACAAGATTGATCAAAACACTCAAAATGAGCATCCATTTCGATCCGCCGAAAAAAGCACCCAAAAGTTTGTTGAAAATTCCCAAAGCCACCAACTCAGCCATTTTCGTAAGTGCTTTCCCCAACAAGTTGACGGCAATCGCGATGAGGATAAAAGTCAGCAAAAAAGAGATTAGCTTGAGGTGTTCGTAACGCCATGAAAACTGATTTTCAAGATAAACTGCAACAAAGTCAGAAAACTTATAAGCGCCGTAAAGCCCCAAAAGCAATGCCAACAAAGAGGCAACTTCAATGATAAAACCCTTCATAAAACCACGAACCAAGCCGATTGCCAAGATGATTCCAATCGACAAATCAATATAATTCATTCGATAAAGTTTACACAAATATAGCGTAAACGGACAAAGCGACTTATCTTTGAAACAAAAAAACATGACGCAAACGTTGACGCGCAAACAACAATGGGAAGACATCGTCCGCAGGCTGTCCAACCAATTCGCGGCAGGCGAAACCCTCGATTTGGATGCCATCATTTTTTTGATCGGTGTGCAAGAATTGGGGCAAATACATCGCGAATTCAAAAAAGACGAAAAAATAAACCTGATGCACATTGCCATTTGTCGGTTGTTAGAGCCTTATGGCTACTATGCGTTTGACTACATCGACGAACAGGGCTGGCCACACTACAAGGTGAAAGACGAGTTGCCCCCATTAAAAGCAGGTGAGCAAACCGTCTTGATGAAAGAAGCAATTATTCAGTATTTTTGTGACTCCGGCGTGCTTGAATAACGAAGTGAGAAGTCCTTTTTGAAACAAGAAGCAACCAGCCGACCGGCAGGGATACAGAATCAAAAAACTAAAGCTTGGTGGTTGAGCGTAGTCGAAACCAACATTCAGGAAGCAAAAATCAAAAACCTGAAGCTTGGTGGTTGAGCGTAGCCGAAACCACCGCTAAGGAAGCAGAAACAGGACTCAGGAAACAGGACTCAGGACTCAGGAAACAGGAAACAGGACTCAGGAGCAAGAATCTCGCACCTTCAGAAAAACTGTCTATTGCTTATTGCCAATTGCGCATTGTTTATCGCCTTTTGGCGCTCTTTTTTTAATCAAACAACAAAATCTATCAACGTAGCTTTCAGATAAACAAAAATTTATATCTTTGCAGGCTCAAAACCGGACTTTCGATGAAGTCGCTTAAAGAATATGATATCAGTTTTGTGGGGCTCAAAGTAGGGAATCACAATTTTGACTATCAAGTAGATGAAAAGCTCTTTGAAAATTATCAATACGACGAATTCAACAACGTCAAGGCTGATGTTGCGCTTATATTAAGAAAAAACGCAAACAGTCTGGAGTTGGATTTTCAAGCTAAAGGCACTGTGAATGTAGCATGCGATTTGAGTTGCGAACCCTACGACCAAGCTTTTGAAGGAAAATTCCACCTGATTGTTCAATTCGGCGAAACATTCAACGACGACCACGATGAAATTCTTATTTTACCGCAGGGCGAACACACGATAAACGTAGCCCAATACATCTATGAATTGATTGTGCTTTCCGTTCCAACCAAGCGAATTCATCCCGGCATAGCCGACGGAA
Source organism: Bacteroidetes bacterium HGW-Bacteroidetes-13 (assembly GCA_002841025.1). Taxonomy (GTDB): domain Bacteria; phylum Bacteroidota; class Bacteroidia; order Flavobacteriales; family Flavobacteriaceae; genus UM-FILTER-40-17. The sequence goes on from PHDQ01000028.1 coordinate 2,025, forward strand.
CCTTGCAGTCCGATTTGTTAGACCGCATCAGAGAATTAAATCCGGAATACCAAAACAAAAAAACAAACGAAATCGATCCCCGCTGGGACAACTTAAAAAAAATTTATAACAACAAATAAAGACAGAAAATGGCACATCCTAAGAGAAGACAATCCTCAACCCGAAGAGACAAACGCAGAACGCATTACAAAGCAAGCACTCCACAAATTGCTACCTGTTCAACCACCGGTGAAGCACATATTTACCACAGAGCACATTGGCATGATGGCAAACTTTATTACAAAGGACAAGTCGTTATTGACAAGACAGAAGCAGTAGCCTAATCGCTTATAATTTACACCACAGACTCTCACCATGTGAGAGTTTTTTTATGGTTTAAATGTTAAATTATTATTATTTTGAGGCAAACTTCAATAATATTGCTAATTTCATCTGTTTTTTAATTGAACGAATCCTGTGTTTATGAATAAGGTACGAGCAGCAATTACAGCAGTAGGTTCTTATGTCCCTGATTTTGTATTATCTAACCATCTTTTAGAAACCATGGTTGATACCAACGACGAATGGATTACATCCAGAACAGGCATCAAAGAGCGAAGAATTCTTAAAGAACCCGGCGCGGGAACTTCGTTTATGGCCATCAAAGCAGCCGAAGATCTTCTCAGAAAACGGAAATTAGATCCGGCAGAAATCGACTTGGTCATCCTTGCGACTGCAACGCCCGATTTGCAAGTTGCCGCAACTGCGGTTTATGTTGCCACACAAATCGGTGCCGTCAACGCTTTTGCCTATGATTTGCAAGCCGCCTGCTCAGGATTTTTGTTTGGCATGTCCACAGCCTCCGCTTACATCACTTCCGGTCGTTATAAAAAAATATTGTTGATTGGTGCCGACAAAATGTCTTCTATCATCGATTATACCGACCGCACCACCTGCATCATCTTTGGAGACGGTGCCGGAGCCGTGCTTTTCGAAGCCAATGAAGAAGGAAACGGATTGATTGACGAACACCTCAGAAGCGACGGTCAAGGCAGGGAATTCCTCAAAATCGCTGCCGGTGGCTCGAGAAAACCGGCAACTGCAGAAACTGTCCAAAACAAAGAACACTTTGTTTATCAAGACGGCAAAACGGTCTTTAAATTTGCCGTGACCAACATGGCAGATGTTTGTGTGAAAATTATGGCCAAAAACAATCTCACCTCCGCCGATGTAAACTTTTTGGTTCCCCATCAAGCCAACAAAAGAATCGTAGATGCTACGGCAAGCCGCATGGAAATTGAAGATTCAAAAGTATTGATGAACATTCAACGATACGGAAACACAACCTCTGCGACTTTACCTCTTTTATTAGGTGATTTCGAAAATAAATTTAAAAAAGGAGACAACCTCATCTTTGCTGCCTTTGGCGGTGGATTTACTTGGGGATCTATCTATCTCAAATGGGCTTACAATTCCTAAATAACCAACAAACCTACGATTATGGACTTAAAAGAAATTCAAAATCTCATCAAATTTGTCGCCAAATCTGGAGCCAGTGAAGTAAAGCTCGAAATGGACGATTTTAAGATTACCATCCGAACAGGCTCTACCTCAGAAGATTACAGACCTTCCGAAAGCAATGTTTCTTACAACATCCCACAACACACGGTGTCTCAACAGCCTCAGGTTGTCAACACAAACCCATCTGCTCAGCCAAATGAATCTGCACCTACCAAACCTGCCGAGCCAGACAGTAAACACATCATCATCAAGTCTCCGATTATCGGTACCTTCTACCGCAGACCCAGCCCAGACAAATCAAATTTTGTAGATGTTGGAAGCCACATCCAAAAAGGCGATGTACTCTGCGTGATTGAAGCAATGAAACTTTTCAACGAAATAGAGTCCGAAATTTCCGGAACCATCGTAAAAATCCTCGTAGATGATTCCTCTCCGGTTGAATTTGATCAGCCGCTGTTTATCGTCGATCCTGCTTAGTCACGTTTTGAAGTCATTCAAATAAAGGACAATACAAACCAACACCCGATCAAATGTTTAAGAAAATATTAATCGCAAACAGAGGAGAAATTGCCCTGAGAGTCATCAGGACTTGTCGTGAAATGGGTATCAAAACTGTAGCGGTCTATTCAACCGCCGATGCAGAAAGCCTGCACGTACGCTTTGCAGATGAAGCCGTTTGCATCGGTCCGCCTGCCAGCAAAGATTCTTATCTGAAAATATCCAACATCATCGCGGCCGCAGAAATAACCAATGCCGATGCCATTCATCCGGGCTATGGTTTTCTTTCCGAAAACTCCCGCTTTTCAAAAATATGCAAGGAACACGGCATCAAATTCATCGGTGCATCCTGTGAAATGATTGAAAAAATGGGCGATAAAGCCACCGCAAAATCAACCATGAAAGCTGCCGGCGTACCGACTATTCCGGGTTCGGAAGGCTTGTTGTCTTCTTTCGAAGATGCAGAAAAGACCGCCAAAAAAATAGGATATCCCATCATGCTCAAAGCAACAGCCGGCGGTGGAGGCAAAGGAATGCGGGCCGTTTGGAAACCCGAAGAACTTCACAAAGCCTGGGAAGGTGCTCGGCAAGAGTCCGCCGCAGCCTTCGGAAACGACGGTATGTACATGGAAAAATTGATTGAAGAACCCCGTCACATAGAAATTCAAATCGTTGGCGATAGCCGCGGGAAAGCCTGTCACCTCTCGGAAAGAGATTGCTCCATCCAACGGCGCCATCAAAAACTGACCGAAGAAACACCCTCGCCATTTATGACCGATAAACTCCGTCAAAAAATGGGTGCTGCAGCTGTAAAAGCCGCCGAATCAATCAAATATGAAGGTGCGGGAACCATCGAGTTTTTGGTGGACAAACACCGGAATTTCTATTTCATGGAAATGAATACCCGTATTCAGGTTGAACACCCGATTACCGAACAAGTAATTGATTACGACTTGATACGCGAACAAATATTGGTGGCAGCGGGTGTGCCGATTTCGGGCAAAAATTACTTGCCCAAACTCCATGCCATCGAATGTAGAATCAATGCAGAAGATCCCTACAATGATTTTCGCCCAAGTCCAGGCAGAATCAACACACTTCATGCACCGGGTGGTCATGGCGTTAGGCTTGACACACATGTATATTCAGGCTATGTGATTCCACCCAACTACGACTCGATGATTGCCAAACTCATCACCACAGCACAAACACGGGAAGAAGCCATCGCTAAGATGAAACGTGCTTTGGATGAATTTGTCATTGAAGGAATCAAAACGACAATCCCTTTCCACCGCCAATTGATGGATCATCCGGATTATGTTGCAGGAAACTACACCACAAAGTTTATGGAAAGTTTCAAAATGAATCCCTTGATTGAAGAATAAAAATAACAACCCGCCCTCTTAGCGGGTTTTTTTATGTTTAAACCACTATAATTTTCGCGGAAATATGCCCTCCACTCCTAAAAAAACTTTCACAACCTGTTTGAATTTCTTACCTTAGGGAAAATCTATCATCATGAATAAATTACAAAACAAAGTTGCTTTGATTACCGGTGGTTCAAAAGGAATCGGCTACGGAATTGCACAAGCCTTAGCAAAAGAAGGCGTTCGAGTGATTTTGACAAGCCGATCTTTGTCAAGTGCGGAAAAAGCAGCCAATCAACTCAAATCTGAAACAAAAACCGAGGTCATCGGCTTAAAAGCTGATGTCAGAAACTTTGCTGACCAACAAAAGGCCGTTCAGATTGCAATCGACAAATTTGGTCAATTAGATTACGTCATTGCCAATGCCGGATTGGGTCATTTTGCCGGCATAGAAGATCTGACCGAAGAACAATGGAGAGAAACCATAGACACCAACCTAACCGGTGTTTTTTTTACCATCAAATCGAGTTTGGATGCCTTGAAAAAATCAAAGGGGTATTTTATTACGATTTCCAGTCTGGCCGGTACCAATTTCTTTGAAAATGGTTCTGCCTACAACGCGAGTAAATTTGGTCTCACCGGATTCACCCAAGCCGTTATGTTGGATCTCAGACAAAGCGGGATAAAAGTCTCTACCATCATGCCGGGATCGGTATCTACTCATTTTAACAATCACGAACCCAACGATCGCGACGGATGGAAAATTCAACCCGAAGACATTGGCGAATTGGTCGTGGATATGTTTAACCTAAATCCGAGAAGTTTGCCGAGTAAAATTGAAATCAGACCTTCGCAACCACCAACCAAATAATCGCGTTTTTAAAAAGGCAAATCACAAGAGTCTTTTTATCTTTTTATCTGAAACGTCATCGGTGAAGTTTTTTTGTATTTTTATACAAATTCTTTACTTATGAAATCGCCATTAACAACAAGTTTACGCAGGCAAACACTGATAAATAAAAATCTCATTAACCGTTCCGCCTGTCGGACGGGCAGTTTTTTTCAAACCTCCCAATAATTATTACGACAATATGTTTCTACTGCACTGCTGTGCTGAGCGCAGTCGAAGCATGACCGCTAAAAAATAAATTTTACATATATGAAACCCAACTCCAGACGTGTTTTTCTGAGAAATGCTTCCATCAGCTCCTTGGTTTTATTGGCAGATCCGCTCAAAAGTTGCACTTCTCAAACTGAAAAAAAGCTAGTTTCCGAGACACACAAACCCCTGATTCTTTCCACTTGGACGCACGGCATGCCGGCCAACGACAAGGCATGGGAAGTACTCAGCCAAACCGGCAATATCCTTGATGCCGTCGAACAGGGTGTGCGCGTAACCGAATCGGATCCGGACAATTTATCGGTAGGTTTGCAAGGACTTCCGGATCGGGATGGCATCGTTACCTTAGATGCATCCATCATGAAAGGAGACGGCTCTTGTGGTTCGGTTTCTTTTGTGCGGCAAATCAAACATCCGATTACTTTGGCGCGGCAAGTAATGGAACAAACTCCCCACGTGATGCTGAGTGGCGAAGGTGCCCGGCAGTTTGCCATCGCGCAAGGTTTTCCGTTGGAGGAAGAAAAACTCAGCCCAAAAGCCGAAAAAGCCTATCAAGAATGGCTTGTTCAATCGGAATACAAACCCATCATCAACATTGAAAACCACGACACCATTGGGATGATTGGCATCGATAAAGATGGAAAATTAGCCGGTGCTTGTACCACGAGCGGATTGGCTTATAAAATGCACGGCAGGGTTGGCGACAGCCCAATTATCGGCGCGGGTTTGTACGTGGATGATGAAGTGGGAGCTGCCACCGCAACCGGATTGGGCGAAACAGTCATCCGAATTTGTGGAAGTTTCCTGATTGTCGAATTGATGCGACAGGGTAGAAGTCCGCAGGAAGCTTGCGAAGAAGCCGTCCGAAGATTGGCTGCCAAAAACGCAAGTCAGATAGCCGATATGCAGGTAGGGTTTTTGGCCATCAATAAAGACGGTGAATTTGGTGCCTATGCCGTTCATCCCGGCTTTAACTTCGCCATGCATCATTCCGAAGCAAAAATACTGAAGGATGCGGGAAGTAAATTTGCTGACCATGGTTAAAATCTTGCTCGAAGCACCTGTTTTTAATGTAGAATCTGCCTTTCAAGCCGAAGCTTTCGGAATAGACCGTATCGAACTTTGTGCAGATTTTTCGGAGGGTGGCACCACGCCAAGTGCAGGAATTTTCTCAGTGCTTAAAAAAACGCTTTCCATCCCGATTTTTGTAATGATTCGCCCGAGAGGCGGTGATTTTATCTATTCTGAAGTAGAAATCGAAGCCATGCGCACCGATTTGATATTGTTCAAGTCATTGGGTGCAGACGGTTTTGTGTTTGGCGCTTTGCTTGCCGATGGGACAATAGACACTTCGACTTGCCAAAAACTGTTGGAAGCTGCCGGTTCGATTCCTTGCACTTTCCACCGTGCTTTTGACATAACTCCCAATCTTGAAGAATCCCTAAAAATTTTAATTAATTTGGGATTTACCCGCGTACTGACTTCCGGTGGAAAATCTTCCGTAAGTTCGGCCATCGATGTGCTTCAAAAATTACTGCACCTCGCCAAAGACCGTATCATTGTCATGCCCGGAGGCGGTTTGCAAGCAGAATGCATACCTCCGCTGTACGAAACCGGATTGTTAAAAGAAATTCATGCGAGTTGTCGCGACCTCAGAAAAGGGAAGAATGAATATCAAAATCCCAATCTTTCTATTTTTTCAGACGTGTTAACCATCAATCCTGATGTGGTAAAAGGTTTTAAAAATATCTTACAATAAACAAAGAAAGTCCGCCTTTCGGCGAACTTTCAATCAAAGGTTCAAAACCATCTATTTGAATTGTGCGTATTTTTCAGCGACCACTTTCCAGTCAATCACGTTGTAAAACGCTGCGATATAATCGGGACGTCGGTTTTGGTAGTTGAGATAATAGGCGTGTTCCCAAACATCGATGCCGAGTATCGGTGTGCCGCCACAGCCTACATTGGGCATGAGCGGATTGTCTTGGTTAGGCGTAGCGCAAACATCTACTTCACCGCCTTTGTGCACACAAAGAAAAGCCCATCCGGAACCGAATTGGGTAGCGGCTGCCTTGGAGAAAGTTTCTTTAAATGCCGCAAAAGAGCCGAATTTTTTGTCAATCGCAGTTGCCAATTCACCGGTGGGTGTTCCGCCGCCTTTAGGTCCCATAATTTCCCAGAATAAACGGTGGTTGTAAAATCCGCCTCCGTTGTTGCGAACTGCTTTGTTGTTGAGATCTAATCCGCTTAGAATAGCTTCGATGCTTTTACCCGCGAGTGGCGTGCCTTCAATGGCTGCATTCAGATTGTTTGTATATCCTGCATGATGTTTGCTGTGGTGGATTTCCATGGTGCGTGCATCGATGTGAGGCTCGAGTGCGTCGTATGCATACGTTAGTTTTGGAAGTTCAAATGCCATTTTGTAAGTATTTAAAAGGTTGAAAAATCAATTTTTATACATTCAAAGGTACTGAGAAACGACTGGAATTAAAAATACTTAATCTTTATTTAACCATCGATGTTTCTTATCTTGCCATAAAAAAACAATGACTGCTTCGGGATTTTCCGTCTATGATGCTTCCGCGGGTTCGGGCAAGACTTACACCTTGGTCAAAGAATACCTGAAAATCATTTTGGGTCATCCTTCGGACGATGCATTCAAAGCTGTTTTGGCAATTACCTTCACCAACAAGGCTGCCAAGGAGATGAAAACGCGGATCGTGGAAGCATTGGTTTCATTTGTGGAAAACAATCCTGAGAATCCAAGCCCGCTATTGGTGGAAGTTGCGAAAACCTTGAAAAAAACCCCACTATCGGTAAAAGATAAAGCCTATCGCGTGCTGCGAAGTTTGCTCCACAACTACACCGCCTTTGAGGTCTCAACAATTGATACCTTTACCGTAAAAATCATCCGCACTTTTGCCAATGATCTTCGGCTTGCACAAGCTTTTGAAATTGAGTTAGACACCGATCGACTGTATCAATTGGCCATCGACGAATTGCTTCGCGACATCGGGAAAGATGCTTTGATGACCGATTTTTTAATTGAATTTGTCTTACAAGAAATTGAAAATGACAAAAATTGGGATGTGAGCAAACAATTATTCGATGTTATAAAAAAACTGGAAAATGAAAACGATCAGGCACATTTTGCCAAGCTTGCCGAGAAAACACTTCCCGATTTTTTGAAGCTTATCCGTTTGGTTTCCGATAAAATTAAATCTTCGAAAACGGAACTGAAATCAAAAGCACAAGAAGCTTTGAATTTGATCGAAGAAAGTGGTTTGGTTCACAGCGATTTTAGCAGAGGCTCTTTGCCAAATTATTTCCTAAAAATCATTTCAAATCCTTCGGATATTACTTTTACAAGTGTTTGGCAAACCGAAATTGAAACAACCTCTTTTTATACAAAATCGCAAAAAGAACCTATCAAATCCATTATCGATGACATTCGACCCAAACTAATTGCGTATTTCAACCTTACCAAGCAACTTGTTTTATCGTTGCGATTGTGTGAAAACATTTATAAGAACATTCGCCCGATGGCGGTACTCAACAAAGTCAACCAGCATTACAAAAACTTGAAAGCAGAGCTGCAACTGGTGACGCTACCCGAAGCCAACAGCCTGATTTGGGAGCAGGTGCGCAATCAGCCCGTACCATTTATTTATGAGCGAATGGGTCAAAGATATAAACACTTTTTTATCGACGAATTTCAAGATACGTCCCAACGGCAATGGCAAAATCTCATTCCATTGTTGGATCATACGCTGTCCAACTATGATTCTCAAAACCAAAACGGCTCTGTGTTGCTTGTTGGCGATGCCAAACAATCCATCTACCGATGGCGGGGCGGTTATCCGGAGCAATTCATCGATTTGGGTAATGGCAAATCACCTTTTCCGCACAGTATTCCCGAGAAACACGCGTTGGACACCAACTACCGCAGTTTGTTTGAAATCGTTGATTTTAACAACCGATTTTTCACACACATCGCTTCGTTTCTTGAAAATGAAGCTTACAAAAACCTTTATCTGAACGGCAATCATCAAAAGAGCAACGGAACCGACGGCGGTTTTGTCAGCATCGATTTTTTGACCGCCAAAAACGAAACTGAACGGGAAGAAACCTATCTGCCTTGCATCCTCGATCGCATTCGGGAAATCACCAACCAAGGTTTTCAGGCTTCGGATATCTGTATTTTAGTTCGTAAAAGGAAGTACGGAACCCTCATCGCCAACCATTTGATAGAAAATGGACTTCAAGTAATCTCCGAGGAAAATTTGTTGCTTTCCAGCAATCCGGAGACCGCTTTTTTGGTGGATTGGCTCAAACTGCTCCACCAACCCAAAAACAGTGAAGTGTTGTTGAACTTACTCGAGTTTTGGGCTTTTCACCGATTGGGGCAAGACGAAGACAAGCATGCTTTTATCGCCTCACACCTTCATTTTACGGGGTCGGAGCTTTTTCAAAAGTTGACGAATACAACAGACCTTCAAACTTTCGAGCGTCTAAAAGCCTTGTCGCTTTACGACTGCGCGGAACAATTGGTCAGCTGTTTCAACCTTTGTAAATCGCCCAATGCGTATGTTCGATTTCTGCTGGATGAAATTCATCTTTTTTCCATTCAAAACGGATCAAACTTGTCCGAATTTTTGGAATGGTGGGAAGTCAAAAAAGAGGTGTTGAGTTTGTCTGCATCCGAAGCCGGCAACGGTATCCGCATCATGACGATACACAAGTCGAAAGGTCTTGAATTTCCCGTGGTTATCTATCCGTATGCCAATTTGAAATATACCGAAAATATTGATAAACAATGGATTGACCTGCCCGACTCTGTCATTCAGGCGAGCCTGCCCGACTCAATAGTTCAGGATAGTTTAACCAAAGGAGACGGATTGGGTTTTGAAACCACGCGCATCAATTTTTCGCAAACATTTGCCTCCGACTATCCCGAATTTTCGGACTTATTGGCAGAACGGATCAACAAAGCAACACTCGATAACTTCAATATCTGCTACGTGGCACAAACCCGCGCCGTCGAACAACTCTACATACTGACCGATGCCAAAACAAATACAGAAAAAACAGCCAATACCTTTTCCGATTTATACATCAGCTATTTAAAAGAAATCGGCGCGTGGCGAGAAGATCAAAGCCGATACGTCTTCGGAAAACCTGGAAAAACAAAGTCGGACAAGGCCCAAAAGGAAGTTTGTCAAGACCTTTGGCTCAACCGAAACACACAAACTCAGTTGGTTACCATTGCCACCAAAGCGTCCAGATTGTGGGATTCGCCACAACAAGAAGCCATCGAAAAAGGGAATTTGTTGCATCTGTTGTTGGCAGAAATCCATTTAATTGAAGACGTTCCGACTGCTGTTGAAAAAGCGATAACTGAAGGTTGGCTCGACCCCAAACTAAAAACGGAAGTTTTGGAAAAACTCCAGAAAGTGGTTCTACATCCTTTGTTAAAAGTCTATTTTGATTCCAAAGTGAATGTACTCAACGAGCAAAGTTTGATTTCCGCAAACGGCGAACTGCTTCGCCCCGATCGAATTGTCATCAACCCGGAAAACAAAGTCGTCCTTATCGACTACAAAACCGGACAAAAAAAGCCGGAATATCAAGCTCAAATTGCACGGTACGCGCAAACATTAACGGAAATGGGTTTTAAGGTTGAAAAAAGCTTGTTGGTATATTTGGGAGATGAAGTGGAGGTGGTCTAGATTTCTGTTAAAATGATTTTTATTCGTCGAATAAGTTAATTGTCTAAACCCTATTTTTATTCGAAACCCGATAGTTCGGATCTACCTAAACAACGGAAAGAAAAAAAACCGCATCAAAATGATACGGTTTTGTGGTCCCACCTGGGCTCGAACCAGGGACCACCTGATTATGAGTCAGGTGCTCTAACCAACTGAGCTATAGGACCTAATTGTAAATATTTATTGCACGCACCAATCAAAACGATTACGCATAATCTCTTTAAACAGGCGTTGCGAAATTAATATATATTTTTGGACGACGAAAATTTTTTTATGGGTTGTTTGACTGCTGTTAAAGCAATCCACTTTATAGGTACAAAACAATCCAAATTATGAACCAATTGAGGTGCTTCCGTTTTTGACATCAACTGTTTTTTCCGGAATAGACGTCCCGAAAACCTGTGCCATCAATGAAGAATAGTGCCGATAGATATCGAAATGCAACCTGAGGCTGCAATCGACTTAAGTATAGCCAAATAACCTCTGATTCATTATCCAACACGACATAATTAAGAGCAGACCGAGATTAACTATCCTTTGGAGAAAAACTAATTTATCTTTCACCGTAGTATGGACACATTCGAGCTGTCGTATTTTTGAAATTTCCCATATCAATATTTTAACAAAAATTTAAAACAGCGGTTGTTGCACATTTGATCATTCATCATACATTTGTACATACAAATATTGTTTATACAATTATGCTGAGTGCGACAAAAATATCTGAAGGAAAACAAGTAGTTATCAATCTTTTGACAACGGCCAACTTGTTGTCTGAGAAAATCAACGAATTGTTGAAACCTTTTGATATTTCGAGCGAACAGTTCAATGTATTGAGAATATTAAGAGGCCGGAAGGGTGAGCCGGCCAACATGTGTGACATTCAGGAGCGCATGATTGCCAAAATGAGCAATACCACCCGTTTGGTCGAAAAACTATTGCAAAAAGGCTTGGTCAACCGTAAAACATGCCCCGTCAACCGGCGGAAAGTCGAAATAACCATTACAGAAAAAGGTTTGGAAACACTTCGTCAAATAGACCCGATGATTGTGCAGTTTGAAGAACGTTTTGTTCAATCGCTGAATCCTGCTGAAGTCGAAAATTTCATCCGTTTAATTCATATTTTAAAAACCACAGTTTCAAATTAATTGCTATGAACACACAAGAAAAAATTGCCCATCCACTTATCGAAAGCCTGCAATGGCGTTATGCAACCAAAAAATTTGATGCCACCAAAAAAATATCCGAAGAAGATTTGGAATTGCTCAAAACGGCACTTCAACTTTCCGCTTCGTCTTACGGTTTGCAACCCTACAAATTTATCTTCATCGAAAATCCGGAAGTCAGAAAGCAATTGCAACCTCACTCTTGGGGGCAATCGCAAATTGTGGAAGCTTCGCACCTATTGGTTTTGGCCAATCAGCTCGAAGTGGGAGATGCCGACGTGGACGCTTTTTTGAATTTGACCAGCAAAACCCGAAACATTCCCGTTGAAAATTTGGCTCCCTACGGAACTTTTATGAAAACAAATATCAGTCAAGTTCCTGCTGAAGCCAAAGCTTTTTGGAATGCCAAACAAGCCTATATCGCATTGGGTTTCCTTTTAACCTCGGCAGCCGAACTCAAAATTGACACCTGCCCGATTGAAGGTTTTGAGCCGGAAGCTTATGACCGCATCCTGAACCTCAAGGAACTCGGGTTAACTTCTGCTGTTGTTGCAGCGATCGGATATCGCTCGGCTGAAGACCCAACTTTAAACCTTCCAAAGGTTCGGAAGTCTAAAAACGAATTGTTTATTACCATTTAATATAATTTATTTATCTAACCTAAAAATTGAAATTTCTATGAAAAATGTTATCAAAGGAGGCTTAGTCCTTGTCGTTGTGTTAGCAGTATCTGCATTTACAGTTGCTGTAGAAAAAAAAGAAGTAAAACTCGATCAAAGTAAAGTCACTTGGAAAGGCTATAAAGTTACCGGATCACACCATGGCAGTATTGCTTTGAAATCTGGTCATTTGTTGTTTGAAGAAGGAAAACTTAGCGGCGGTGAGTTTGTTGCAGACGTGACAACCTTAAACAGCGAAGACCTAACCGGAGAATACAAAGGCAAATTGGAAGGTCACCTTAAATCGCCGGACTTTTTTGGCGTGGAAACTCATCCGGAAGCTAAATTGGTTTTCACCAAAGTTGTTGCCAAAGGAAAAAATTCTTACGAGGCAACGGCTGATTTAACAATCAAAGATGTCACGAAATCTGTAAATTTTCCAATTTCAATCTATGGAAGTAAAGCGACTGCAACTTTAAAAATCGACCGAACTGATTACGGTTTGAAATATGGTTCTGCCAGCTTTTTCGACAGTATCGGAGACAAAGCCATCTACGATGAGTTTGATTTGGTAGTCGATTTGGAATTCTAACAATCGGAAAATTAATTGCTATGAAAAAGAAGCCCCTCAAAATTTGAGGGGCTTCTTTTATGTGTTAAAATGCTTGTTTATCCCATCAAACATTGATGATTTTTCTCCTTTGAAAAGTTCGTTTTTTCAAAAGATAATTTACCTTTATCCCGAATTTTTACAACATGCACAACTTTAGTTATTGGGAACTCAAAACGTGGTTCAGGAATGTTGATTTCGCCGTAATTGGCAGTGGAATCGTCGGGTTAAATGCCGCATTACATCTCAGAAAATTACATCCGAAAAGCAAGATAATCGTTTTGGAACGTGGCTTGCTTCCCAATGGAGCCAGTACCAAAAATGCCGGATTCGCTTGTTTTGGAAGCCTATCCGAATTGATTTCTGACTTGAAAACACATTCCGAAGAAGAGGTTTTTCAGTTGGTCAAAAAAAGATTTGACGGAATTGCACTGTTGCGTGAAACTTTAGGAGACGAATTCATCGGTTATAAAAACCATGGTGGATATGAGTACTTTTTAGAAAAAGATACGGATGCCCTTTCGGTCTGCAATGATGATTTTTCAAAAATTAACAGCTTGCTTCACCCCATTTTCAAAAGCGATGCCTTTGTGAAAGTACCTAATAAATTTCAGTTTAAAAAAATACGGAATGAAGGCTTTCTCAACCCATTTGAATCGCAAATAAACACCGGAAAAATGATGCAGGCTTTGCTCAAAAAGGCAATTTCGGAAGACATTTTGATTTTAAACAACATATCGGTTGCATCGCTGGAAGATTTTTCAAAATACGTCGAAATTAAAACGGAACAAGAGATAGATATACGCGCCAAGCAAGTCTTGGTTGCCACCAATGGTTTTGCTGCCCAATTGCTCAAGCTGGACGTCAAACCCGCACGGGCGCAAGTATTGGTCACCGAACCCATAGACACGTTGCACATCAAAGGAACTTTTCACCTCGACCATGGATTTTATTATTTTCGAAACATCGGCAATCGGATTTTGTTTGGCGGCGGAAGAAATTTAGATTTCTCAACCGAAGAAACACATGCCTTTGGCTTAACAGCTTTGGTACAGAATCAGTTAATTGAACTGCTGGAAACAGTGATTCTGCCAGACAAGAAATTTAAAGTCGATCAACGTTGGAGCGGAATCATGGGCATAGGTGCGCAAAAATGGCCTATTGTAAAACAAGTATCAAACCGTGTTTTCTGTGCAGTCCGTATGGGTGGAATGGGCGTGGCTTTGGGCAGCGAAGTGGGCAGAGAATTGGCGGAATTAACCAAATAAATACAGCAAGTGAAACAAGCAAAATGGTTTTTTAAAAAATTGTTCAGACTCGGGCTTTGGTTCTTGGGGGTTTCCATTTTGACGGTAATTCTTTTTCGTTTTATTCCCGTGCCGTTCACCCCGCTGATGTTTATCCGCACAGCACAGCAGTGGAGCAACGACGAGAAATTGGTCTGGAAACACGATTGGGTTTCGTTGGATGAGATGTCACCCAAACTACCGCTTGCTGTCATTTGCAGCGAAGACCAGAAATTCATGATTCACAACGGTTTTGATTTTGAAGCCATCGACAAAGCACTTAAACACAACGAGAGAAGCAAAAGAAAAAAGGGAGCGAGTACCATTTCTCAGCAAACCGCCAAAAATGTTTTTCTTTGGCCCGACCGAACTTGGGTCAGAAAAGGATTGGAGGTCTATTTCACCTTTTTGATTGAAACACTTTGGAGCAAAGAGCGCATCATCGAAGTCTATCTAAACAGTGTTGAAATGGGAAAAGGCATTTATGGAGCCGAAGCCGCATCGCAGTTTTGGTTTAAAAAAAGTGCACAAAAACTGTCTTCCGACCAAGCCGCAGCACTCGCTGCCGTGTTGCCCAATCCGAGAAAATACAGAGCCAATCCGCCGACTTCCTATATCCAAAATCGAAAGAATTGGATTGTCAGACAAATGGGATATTACGGGGAATTGAAGTTTGATTAACCGGACATCAATTGCATTTTAAGCCGTATATTTTGTCATTTCGAGTTTTTTAACGGTGTGCGAACACTGTTAAAAAGTATCGAGAAGTTAAGTTCATCAATGATTATTGATGATTTCATTCTCAAATCTTCAAATTACGACATTATTAACGTGTGTTCGATATTTAATAATTTGGTTTAAAGCGATTTGAGTTTGACTCATTGACATCCGCGCTAATCTGCGTTATTCGCGGGAGACTTTTAAAGAATTTTCCCGCTGATAGTGC
>PHDQ01000280.1 GCA_002841025.1 Bacteroidetes bacterium HGW-Bacteroidetes-13
CTGATTTGATTGCTTTCCGCTAAAAAAGAATCCAATGGCAAATAAATTATTTCTACCCGAGCCAATGAGCCCATCGCAGCTTGCACCACTTTGGGGTTGTAACAATCTACGGTGTCCGGCGAACAAACCAGTTGTTTGACTCCAAACCAATCGCACAGACGAATAATGGTGCCGAGGTTTCCGGGATCTTTCACATCGTCCAAAACCACTGTCTGCCCTTTGTGAATGACTTGCGCAGGTTGCGGAATTTTAAAAACTGCCAACACACCGGAAGGATTTACCAAACTGCTTATTTTTTTGAACGAATCTCTATCGATTGCAATATAAGATTTTCCTTCAAATTGCGTTTTCCATTCAGACGTGATCAGCAATTGTTCACATTCAAAACCCGTGTAAAAAAATTCTTGTACAACTTTGACACCCTCAGCTATGAACAAGCCATCCGAAATTCGGTGCTTTTTTTGATGCAGACTGTTTATTCTCTTGATGAGGCTTTTAGTAACCATTCAAATAGTTTAATTTTGACGCAAATAAAAAGCGGTTTTTTGAAAAATATTTTCACAAAAATAATACTATACATTGGATTCATCGCTTTTTTGGCAGGATGTAGTGCCGTGAAGCGTGTGGATGATGGCAAATTGCTTTTAGAAGACAACACAATCCGCATAGACGGAAATGCTACGCGTGATGAAGACATCAACAGCTTGCTCTATCAAAAGCCAAATACAGACTTGTTCGGCTTTCCACTCCAACTTCACGTTTACAACCTCGCCAAGAAAGAAATTGACACCACTACAAATCGTTTCAAAAAACGAATCGAGCGAGACAAAACTAAAATCGAACGGAAATTGGCTAAAGGCAAAGAAATAGATTCCACGAAAATCAATCGGGGTGGGTTTCAAGGATGGCTCAAGCGAACGGGAGAAGCGCCTGTGATAATCGATGCGAAAATTGCCGAAAGCTCCCTCAATCGTTTAGAAAATTATCAAAAAAACAGGGGCTGGTTTAACGCCTCGGGAAGTTTTACCATTGACACACTCAAAAACAAAAAGAAAAGAGGGACAATCCTTTTTGAAATTGAAAATGGAAAACCTTTTTTTGTTGATAGTTTGGATTCTAAAATTGCTTCTCCGGTTGTCGATTCAATTTACAAGATTGCCCGACCTGAGTCTTATGTCAAAAAAAACAAACAATTCAATACCTCCGATTTTGAAAATGAACGCGCACGATTAACCTCCATTTTTAGAAATTCGGGTGTATTTCACTTTCAACAGAATTTGATTAAATACGAATTGGATTCGCTATCACAAGACTCAATTGAGCATGAGAAAAAAGTATCCGTTTCCATGATTATTCCAAATCGATCCATCAGAAATGGCGAAGAAACCAGAACTGAACCTTTTAATATTTTCAAAATCAGCAAGGTCAATATTTATACCGATTACACTACGGATGGTACAGAACAATTATTTGATGCCCACCGAACAGTCAACGGGTTTGATATTTTCGGTAAAACAGCTATTAAATACCGATCGAGTGCTTTGCTGAACCCTATTTTCATCGAACCCGGAAAAATCTATCGCGATATCGATCGGTCGTTGACCATCAAGCATCTCAATGAGCTGAGAACATTTCGATATCCGAACATCCAATATATTGAAGACCAAACTGACAGCATCAATCATTCGTTGATTGCAAATATTTATCTCTCTCCTTTAAAAAAATACGGATTAGGTTTCAATCTGGATTTATCTCATTCAAACATTCAGGATTTTGGCGTGGCATTTGGATCTACACTTTCTATCAGAAATATTTTCAGAGGTACCGAGACCCTCGATATTTCGCTTCGCGGATCTTTAGGCTCATCCAAAGACGTGTCAAACAGCAATGGCAATTTCTTCAATGTGACCGAATTTGGAGCCGATGTCAGGCTGAATATTCCGCGTATATTATTCTTCTTCGACACCAGAAAATACATTCCAAAAACCGCCTCACCGTTGACACAAATTGCCATCGGCGGAAGCATTCAGCAAAACATTGGGTTGGATCGCCAAAACCTGACCGGACTTTTCGGCTACAGATGGAATCCGCGCGAAGGCGTAAGTCATTCCTTGGATATATTCAACATTCAATATGTACGAAATCTCAACACAGGAAATTATTTCAACGTTTACCGAACCTCTTTTCGAGATTTGAATTTGATTGCAAAAGATTTTAACCAAACACCCGAAAACGTCAATGAAAACGGTGATTTGGTTATACCCGAAGGCGCATCCAATTTTATCAAAGAAGTATTGAACGGCGAAACTGCGTTGACACCGCAAGACAACGCTTTCGATGATGTTAAAAACATTGAACAACGCAGGGTTCGACTGACCGATGACAACCTGATTCTTTCGGGAAATTTCGTCAAAACCATCAACAGCCGAAAATCATTTAGCGACAACCAATTTTACAGATTCAGAGGTCGTTTGGAGTTAGCGGGCAATTTAGCCTCATCACTTTCTGAAGCTATTGGACTCAGAAAGAATGACCAAGGAAATTTCGAAATATTCAACGTTGCCTATTCACAATACATCAAAACCGAATTGGATTATG
>PHDQ01000029.1 GCA_002841025.1 Bacteroidetes bacterium HGW-Bacteroidetes-13
AATAGTATTTTTATTTAATCTAAATAAGTTTGCTTGTTCTGTTTTCGTTGTTACATTTGCAAAGTATAATTATTTATACTAAATCTTAATTAATGTAATGATGAAAAAAAATCTAACCATCCTAATCTCATTAATCTCATTTGCAAACTTTGCACAAACAAAAATAGACTCCATCCAGTTTGATGCGCAAAAACAACAAAATGCCGCTCAACGCATCCTTTCCGGAAACTTTGCCAGCCAAGTAACCATCGGTGGATATGGCGAAATTAACTACAACCAACCCGAAGGCAAAAACGGCGAACTCAACGTGGAGCGCATGGTGTTGCTCATCGGATATAATTTTGACGAACGCACCCAATTTGTCACCGAACTCGAATATGAAGACACCGGTGACGAAATCACCGTGGAGCAAGCTTTTATCAATTACAACGTGGCAAACAACATCAGCCTGCGCGGTGGTTTGATGCTCGTCCCGATGGGTATCATCAACGAATACCACGAGCCGACAACTTTCAATGGTGTAAACAGACCGCTTGTCGATCGATTTATCGTGCCGACAACCTGGCGCGAAATCGGTGTGGGCGTAACCGGAAGATTCAACAATCTGTCGCTCGGCTATCAGGCCTATATTTTCAACGGCTTTCGCTCGGTTAACAAAGACACCCTTGGGTTTATCGGTGGTGAAACCGGATTGAGAGGCGGTCGTCAAAAGGGGATTCAATCGACCATTGACAGCCCAAATCTGTCCGTCAAATTCGACTATTACGGCATCCCCGGACTCAGACTCGGACTTTCTGGCTATTTTGGACGCACCCAAGCAGACGATGAAATTGAAAACTTGGATGGTGCCGATGTGGGTATTTCGATGGTGGGTTTTGATGCGCGATACACCAAAGACCGTTTTGCGGCAAGAGGCGAATTTATTTATACTTCCTTGACAGATACTGAAGACTTCAACACGCTCACCGGAAAAGATTTGGGAAGCGCCATGTTGGGTTGGTACACCGAGGCTTCCTACAATTTGCTGCCCATGACCAAACGCCAAAAACTTTTTGCTTTTGCCCGTTATTCCGAATACAACACGCATCTACAAACGGATGGTTCGCTGGCTGAAAATCCGGCTTTCGATCGAAACGATTTGACTTTCGGCTTGTCCTACCACATCGCGCAAGGTGTAGTCGTGAAAGGTGATTACCAAATATTTGACAATGATGTTGCCAATATTGATTCGACCAAACAGCTCAATTTTGGACTCGGATTTTGGTTTTAATTTAGTTTATTTGATGATTGTTAATGCATTGGCGGCCGCTTGATACGACTGCCAATGTTTTTTAAATTTTATGTTTTTGAATTCTTATTTTTGCAGGATGAATAGAAAAAAAGTGTGGTTTTTGTTTCTTTGCAGCGCAATGTTGCTAAACCTTTCTTTCGGGATTGCAGACTTCTTGCCCAAAAGAGTTTTCAAAGAGCTTTCTAAAGTTTTTGAAACCGAGCAATTTGTGTTACAACCCATCAAGGTAGAGCCAGAACTGAACGCACAACTGCCCCAGAAAATTTCCGGAGAAAATCTTTATCAAATTTCAATTCAAAAACATACCGTCGGTTATGTGTTTTTTGACCAAGCGATGAGCAAAACGGCTCAATTCGATTATCTGGTGATTTTCAACAAAGACTTAACCGTGCGCCAAACCAAAATTTTGGTCTATCGGGAAGAATACGGTGGCGAAATAGGCAGCAGAAGATGGCTGAGCCAATTCGACGGAAAATCGGGCGATGAAACCCTGGAATATCAAAAAAACATCGATGCCATCTCCGGTGCCACCATTTCAGCCCGATCCATGACTATTGCAATGAACAACCTTTTAAAATCGATTACCATACTCAAACAAAAACACCTTTTCGATGAATTATAACGGACTGCTCCTAACGCTTCCCAAAGAAATCAAACTGTTTTTAGGCATTTTTATCTTCGTGTTGAGCATCGGTTTCTACACCGGATTGTTTTTTGTCAAACAAACCGATTCGCACATCCCGCAAGGTGTCCAGCAAACCTATTTGGGCAATGAAGACAACCCGGATGCCGAAGTGATGAAATTCAAAAAAAGCGAACGCGAAATGCTCACCATCGTGCATACCCACATACTTTCGATGTCGATGATTTTCTTCTTGGCGGGTTCTGTTTTGTTGTTTGCCAAATTGAACAAACGTCTAAAATTCTTTTTAATTCTCGAACCTTTTTTCTCAACTTTGCTCACTTTCGGCGGACTCTATTTGCTGTGGAACGGTGTTCTTTGGATGAAATATGTCGTTATTTTTTCGGGTACTTTGATGACGTTGACCTACACTGTATCGGTAAGCATCATCTTGAATCAACTTTTCTCGAAACAAAAAACTAGTTAACCATTCATTTTGATCAATTCTCAACGCATCTGTCCGCTTTGTTTGTCCAAATCCATATCGGGAGAGACCATCGGCTCATTGAGACAACCGATTTTTCAATGTGGGAATTGTCATTTAGCCTACACAAATCCTGATTTTTACCCGGATTATGAATCCGAGCGCGAACGATACAACCTTCACTACAACAAACCGGAAGACGAGCGATACCGATCCTTTCTGAACAGAGCAGTTTTGCCGACTTTGCCTTATTTAACAACCGGATTGAAAGCACTTGATTACGGTTGCGGTTCTGGACCAACCATTCAATTTTTACTGCGCGAAAAAGGAATATCCTGCTCAAACTTTGACCCAATTTTCTATCCCGAATTTCCCCAAACCACCTTCGATGTAATTTTTGCCACAGAATGTGTTGAACATTTTCACCATCCGTTGATAGATTTTCAAAAAAT
The DNA here is from genome assembly GCA_002841025.1 of Bacteroidetes bacterium HGW-Bacteroidetes-13. GTDB lineage: Bacteria > Bacteroidota > Bacteroidia > Flavobacteriales > Flavobacteriaceae > UM-FILTER-40-17. The sequence continues at coordinate 2,850 of PHDQ01000029.1, forward strand.
ATGCAGTTTACTCAAAACGAATGGGATTTTAACCCTCATGACGCATCCATATCAAAAATTAGAAGAATTTCCTAATTGGTATTACACCAAAGATCCAACGCACGTTGTTTTCTACCACCCAAAAACCTTTGCATTTATAGAACGAGAATTTGGTCTAAACATTTTAGCCACACCAGAAGAACGCGTCTATATTTTCAGAAAAACGAGCTGATTTTTCTTCCCATTCGACCACACAAGGCTTTCATTAGGTACAAAACAAAAAGTTTTGTTGACACAGTAAAAATTTATATATTTGCGGTCGTAAAAATAGAGCATGAAGAGGGGACATCAAAGTCCCCTCTTTTTATAGAAAAATGTTAGCAAAAAGAGTAAAAGAATTATTGGACGATTTCTTTGAAGAGAATCCTTCATTGTTTCTGATAGATTTGCAAGTATCGGAAGCCGGTCAAATTGTAGTAATCATGGATGGTGATGAAGGTATTACCGTTCAAGACTGCGTCAATGCCAGCAGAAAAGTAGAGCACAATCTTGACCCGGAAGAAGATTTTTCGATTGAAGTAACCTCGGCGGGCGTTTCATCGCCATTGGTTAACATTCGCCAGTACAGAAAAAACATCGGCAGAGAAATCGAGGTTTTTATGGCAAACGGGCGTAAAAATTCAGGTCAATTGATTCAAATTCAAGAAGAAGAAATTGTACTTTTGCAAAAAATCCGTGAGCCCAAACCAATCGGCAAAGGAAAAATTACCGTAGAAAAAAAATTGACAATACCGTTTACAGAGATAAATAAAACAATCGTTACGCTGAAATTTAATTAGTTTAAAAGCACATGGAAAATATAGCGCTGATAGAGTCTTTTTCTGAGTTTAAAGACGATAAGCTCATCGATCGAGTTACCCTGATGGCCATTTTAGAAGATGTATTCAGAAATGCGTTGAAGAAAAAATTTGGTTCAGATGACAATTTCGACATCATCATCAATCCCGACAAAGGAGACATGGAGATTTGGAGAAACCGCATCGTTGTCCCCGACGGCGAAGTAGAAGACCCTAACCAAGAAATTGCCTTGACCGATGCGCGCAAAATAGAACCTGACTTTGAAGTTGGTGAAGACGTTTCGGAAGAAGTGAAAATCATCGATTTGGGAAGGCGTTCCATACTGTCGCTTCGTCAAAATTTGATTGCAAAAATTCACGAACACGATAACACCAATACGCTTAAACAGTTTAAAGACTTGGTTGGCGAAATCTATACCGCAGAGGTTCATCACATTCGTCATCGCGTGGCGATTCTTTTGGATGATGAAGGAAACGAGATTGTATTGCCGAAAGAAAAGCAAATACCTTCCGATTTTTTCAGAAAAGGTGACAATGTAAAAGGCATCATCGAATCAGTAGAATTAAAAGGAAACAAACCTTTTATTGTCATGTCGAGAACGTCTCCACTGTTTTTAGAAAAATTATTTGAACAAGAAATTCCGGAGGTTTTTGACGGATTGATTACCGTAAAAAAAGTAGTTCGTATCCCCGGAGAAAAAGCCAAAGTAGCCGTAGATTCGTATGATGATCGCGTAGATCCTGTCGGCGCATGTGTAGGGATGAAAGGCTCAAGAATTCACGGCATCGTTCGAGAATTGGGCAATGAAAACATTGATGTGATTAATTACACCAGCAACAGCCAGCTGTTCATCACCCGCGCACTAAGTCCCGCAAAAGTGACTTCTGTAAAACTAAATGAAGAAAAAAAACGAGCCGAGGTTGTACTTCGCCCCGAAGAAGTCTCCAAAGCAATCGGAAAAGGCGGACACAACATTCGCTTAGCAGGAATGCTCACCGGATATGAGATCGACGTGTACAGAGAAGGCGCAGATGAAGACGTGGAATTGGCTGAATTTACAGACGAAATCGACTCTTGGATTATCGAAGAATTCAAAAAAGTAGGATTGGATACTGCCAAAAGCATCCTCGAACGCGATGTGGACGACTTGGTAAAAAGAACCGATCTCGAAGAAGAAACCGTAAAAGAAGTTATCCGAATTCTAAGAGAAGAATTTGAAGAATAAATTTTTATAAAATCCCATTTTGGGTTGTCCGAGAAAAATAGTATTTTAAATTATGACTGGAGATAGTACAGTACGATTAAACAAAGTTTTAAGAGAGTTAAACATTTCATTGGAAAGAGCCGTTGAGTATCTCAGCAGCAAAGGCATTGAAGTGGAGGCCAGACCTACCACCAAAATCAGCGATGAAGTGTACGAAACTCTCTTGGATGAATTTCAAACGGACAGAAAGAAAAAAGAAGCATCCCAAGAAATAAACGAAGAAAAGAGAAAGGAAAAAGAGGCACTCCGCATTCAGCAAGAACAAGAAGACGCAAAAAGAGTCGCCAGAGAAAATGAAGAAGTCATTCGGGGAAAATCTCATTTAGCAGGCACCAAAACCATCGGAAAAATCGATTTAGACAATCTAAATCCGAGAAAAGAACAACCCGTTAAAGAACAAATTGTTGAAAAACCAAAAGCAGTTGAACAACCTAAAATTGTTGAACAACCTAAAAAATCTGAGCCGGAAGTTCCAAAAGTAGAAGCAAAACCGGAAGAACCAAAAAAAGAAGAGGTCAAAGAAGTCGCGGTCGAAAAACCAATGGAAATTGCGCCAAAAATCGAATCGGATGAACCTAAAATAGAAATTAAAAAGAAAGTTCTGCCTTTAGCTGAAGAAACTACTGAAGAATCAGATACGCACAAAACCAATTACACCAAACTGTCCGGTCCAAAAATTCTCGACAAAACCATCGACCTTTCTCAGTTTAACAAACCCAAAAAGAAAAAAGAAGAACCCACAACTCCTGCAGGCGGAAACGCAGCGTCAAGTTCTTCCGATAGAAACAGAAAACGCCGTAGGAAAAGAATCAACAAAGACGGAACAACTTCACCGGCAGGTGCAAACACAACTGGTCAAGCCGCACCGATATTGCTTAAAAAAGGAGCCAAGCCCATTGTTAAAGCTGAACCCAGTGAAGAAGACGTTCAAAGACAAGTACGCGAAACACTCGAGAAACTTCAGGGAAAAAGCAATAAATCAAAAGCAGCAAAATATCGTCGAGACAAAAGAGACAGCCACCGTTCCAAAACTGAAGACGAGCAGATACAACAAGAACTCGAAAATAAAATACTCAAAGTAACCGAATTCATTACCGTTGGAGAAATGGCTACCATGATGGATACACCCATCAACCAAGTTATTTCTGCTTGTATGTCTCTCGGCTTGATGGTTACAATGAACCAACGATTGGATGCAGAAACACTTTCCATCTTAGCAGACGAGTTTGGATATGAAATTGAATTCACAACCACCGATATTGAAGATTCGCACTCGGATGTAGAAGAAAACCCTGAAAACCTAACCAAAAGAGCACCCATCGTTACGGTGATGGGACACGTTGACCATGGTAAAACCTCTTTGCTCGATTATGTGCGAAGTGAAAACGTAATCGCCGGAGAATCAGGCGGAATTACCCAACACATCGGTGCGTATTCCGTTCAACTCGACAATGGTGAGAAAATCACTTTCCTCGATACACCGGGCCACGAAGCCTTTACCGCCATGCGTGCCCGTGGAGCAAAAGTCACCGATATTGCCATCATCGTGGTCGCGGCGGACGATGACGTTATGCCACAAACCAAAGAAGCCATCAGCCATGCGCAAGCAGCCGGTGTACCTTTGATTTTTGCCATCAATAAAATAGACAAACCCAACGCCAATCCTGAGAAAATCAAGGAAAAATTGGCCGGGATGAATTTACTCGTAGAAGATTGGGGCGGAAAAATTCAATCACACGACATATCGGCAAAAACCGGATTGGGTGTAGCCGAATTGCTTGAAAAAGTACTTTTAGAAGCTGAAATTCTCGAACTGAAAGCCAATCCGAAAAGGATGGCAACCGGTACGGTCGTAGAAGCTTTGTTAGACAAAGGGCGCGGATACGTTTCCACTATTCTGGTACAAAACGGAACACTCAAGATTGGAGATTTTGTGCTGGCTGGCATGCACAGCGGCAAGGTAAAAGCCATGTTTGACGAACGCGGCAACGCAGTGAAAGAAGCCGGACCGTCATCGCCAATTTCAATTCTCGGTTTAGACGGTGCACCCCAGGCAGGAGATAAGTTCAATGTCTATGAAGACGAAAAAGAAGCCAAACAAATCGCTTCCAAAAGAACACAATTATACCGTGAGCAGTCTGTCCGTACACAACGCCACATCACGCTCGACGAAATCGGACGGCGAATTGCTTTGGGTCAGTTTAAAGAACTCAACATCATCCTCAAAGGTGACGTGGACGGCTCAGTTGAAGCTTTGTCCGAATCTTTCCAAAAGTTGACTACTGAAGAAATCCAAATCAACATCATCCACAAAGGTGTTGGTGCCATCACCGAATCGGATGTATTGTTGGCTTCTGCTTCCGATGCCATCATCATCGGATTCAACGTTCGTCCATCCGGAAACGCACGGCAATTGGCAGAAAAAGAAGAAATCGACATTCGAAATTACGCCATCATTTACGACGCCATCAACGATTTGAAAGACGCGATGGAAGGCATGTTGTCACCGGAAATGAAAGAAGAAATCACCGGAAACGCAGAAATTCGCGAAGTATTCAAAATATCAAAAGTCGGTACCATTGCAGGTTGTATGGTCACAGACGGGAAAATAATGCGTAACTCCAGAATCCGAATCATTCGAGAAGGCGTGGTTGTCTTTACGGGGGAACTCTCTACCTTGAAACGATTTAAGGACGACGCCAAAGAGGTCTCAAAAGGTTACGATTGTGGTATTCAAATCAAAAACTACAACGACATCGAAATCGGCGACATCATCGAAGGATATCAGGAAGTGGAAGTTAAAAAGAAATTGAAGTAATATTCTAAAAAATATTTTCTAATTTTATAAGGTTAAAAGCAGTCAAATGTTTTTAACCTTTTTTTGTTTTAACATCTCAACTATTCAAAATAAACCCAAACCCATGAAAAATCTATTCACCCTAATTTTCGTTTTTTTTAGCTTATCTGTCTTTTCGCAAAACCAAAACTTCGCCATCGCCATCCACGGTGGAGCTGGGACCATCCTCCGCGAAAACATGAGTCCGGAAATGGAAAAAGCATACACTGCCAAACTCGAAGAAGCCATCCAAGTAGGTTATGAAATTTTGAAAAATGGTGGCAGCAGCTTAGATGCCGTTCAACAAACCATCAACGTATTGGAAGATTCCCCGCTTTTCAACGCCGGTAAAGGTGCTGTTTTTACCCACGATGGCGAAAACGAGATGGATGCCGCTATCATGGACGGAAATACGTTGGGTGCGGGAGCAATTGCCGGGGTGAAAACCGTGAAAAACCCGATTTCGCTCGCCCGAAAAGTGATGGAAGCTTCGCCTCATGTCATGCTTTCCGGAAAAGGAGCCGAACAATTTGCCAAAGAACAAAATATCGAGCTGGTTGACCCTTCGTATTTCTATACCGAAAACCGGATGAATTCCCTCAAAAAAGCGAAAGAGGAAGAAAAAGATCAAGGCTACAATCCCACACCCGATTTCAAATTCGGCACGGTTGGCTGCGTGGCATTGGACAAAAACGGAAACTTAGCCGCAGGAACTTCCACGGGCGGCATGACCAACAAAAAATGGAATCGCATTGGCGATGCGCCCATCATCGGTGCCGGAACGTATGCCAACAACCTGACGTGTGCCGTGTCCGGAACAGGTTGGGGAGAATTTTTCATCAGAGCAACTGTGGCACATGATATTTCCGCCTTGATGGAATACAAAGGACTCAGCGCGCAAGATGCCGCCGAAGAAGTTATCTACAACAAAATGGCAAAATTGGGTGGTGACGGCGGTGTCATCGTGTTGGACAAAGATGGAAACATTGCCTTTGTGTTCAACACCAAAGGAATGTACAGAGCTTCTATCGACAAAAACGGTAAGCTTTCGGTAGCTATTTACGAGTTGTAGGCAAAACGAAAAAATGACACAATGTCAATAGACTTCTTTTCCAAGACATCAATCTTCATCGAAATGAAAAGGTCAGGTGCAGACAGCCCAATTGGGAAAGGAACATCATTTGTTATTTGCGACAATGACCGTTTCTTTTTAATAACAAACTGGCATTGTGTGACAGGTAGAAATTGTGAGACAAAAGAGCCTATCAACTCAAATGGTATAGCAGACCCTGAAATATTGACAGCTTATTTTCATTCAGAGACTTTAGGACAATGGATAATCATAGATATTGAATTGTTCACAAGCACCGGGGACAAAATTTGGATTGAACATAAATTAGGAGAAAGAATTGATGTTGTTGCAATACCATTAGATATTAAATTGGAAAAGTTTAATGGTATTTTTTTTTACTATATCGACTTAGAAAAAGACAATGCTGACTTAAAAATTTATCCATCAATAGAACTTAGTATTATTGGTTTCCCAAAAGCATATACAGGCGGTGGTAAGTTTCCAATTTGGAAAAAAGGACATCTTGCATCGGAATATGACATAGACTGGAATGGACTTCCATTGGTTCTGATTGACGCAACAACAAGAAGTGGAATGTCGGGTTCACCTGTAATTATTAAACAAGCAGGTATGTGTACTTTTTCAAATGGGGGTGTTGCGCAAGGAGAATTTGTTAAGTTCTTAGGAATTTATTCTGGTAGAATAGACAATGACATTGAGATTGGTAAAGTATGGAAACCTATAGTTATAAAAGAAATAATTAAATGAACATGGCTATAACAAAAGCTTGCTATCAGCTTGGTAGCGGGGTTTTAGGACAGGAAACGGCTTCGATTCGCCCCACCGAATAGCAAGCCTCAACCGTCGCGCAAAAGATACCCTGTAAACTCCCCCAAAAAAAAATCCCGCGCAAGATAAACCTCGGCGGGAAACTGATTAACAGCAAAAAATAGTTAATTTTATTCGTGTATTTCTTCGCCACCTTCTTTTTTAACAGAAACCGGATATGCACTTCGTGCGCCCTTGGCCCAACTGATTATCGCGGCAGTTTGCTCGGGAGTCAAACGGGCGTTTTGGTGGATAAAGGTATAAGATTCCAACGGCATTTCTTTCTTCTCAACTTCTTCTACCAATTCTTCCAATTTATGGGCTTTCTTTTTGGGCGCGTAATTCGCCCAATCCGAAAAATTCAAATGTTCCTTGCCTTCGTTGACATGGTCGGCTAGCCAATACGAAACCGGTGCCACTTCCGCATACCAAGGATAAACCGTGTTGTTGCTGTGACAATCAAAACAGGCCGTTTTCAATACCGCTTTTACCTCAGGCGTAGGTTGCGTTTCGGCAACAAAAGTCGCAACATAATCTCCCTGCGCAGTATTCTTATCCGGGCGGATAAATTGCATAACTATCAATACAACGAATAAGGCAATCAGAATTTTTTTGAATGTTTTCATATATGTAAAATTTAATTTATAAGCGGAATATATGTTATCGCATTTTATTTAACGGTGTTTGCTTTCGCAAACTTGTTATTAATGGCGATTTCATAGGTTTAAACGGTTTTTAATGATTGTGTAAATGTATGATTTTTAGATGAATTTCATTTCAGTTGGTTTAATCACTTTTTCAATCTTTACCGAATATTAATTTTTTGCCCTTTTAGATTTTGACCCCCATGATTTTATGCACCTCCTCAAATTCTAAAATCTTTTACCTTCCTTAAATTCTTTAGATTCAAAATCATTTGGCGTGCCCCTTCGGGACGGGCTCTCGGCAGTCGCTTCCCGATTATCATCGGGAGAGCTCCAACAATGCCTCCATCCCTGCCCGTTGGCAGACAGGTATCACTTGGCTGTTAGCTATTGGCTTTTAGTGCTTTGTCAAAATTTTCAACCTGAACTTGTTTCAAGTTTCCCCGCCGGCAGGCAGGTTGCTCATTGCGCATTGCATATTTGGCTATTGACAAAAATTCATTACCAAACCATTTTAATGAATGGCAGATTCAAAGTATCTTTGTCGCTTCTTTGAAGCAGACCGTTTTTTTAAAAACATACCTATGAAACAATTTCATCCCTTGCTTTCCATCTCACCTGTGGACGGCCGATATCACGCAAAAACCTATTTGTTGTCAGATTTTTTCTCAGAAAAAGCACTGATTAAATACCGCATTTTGGTCGAAATCGAATATTTCATCCAACTCATCAACCAGACTTCCTTTTTTGAAAAGAAATTAACCCTCACGGAGATTGTTTCGCTTCGAAATATCTACCTGAACTTCAGTTTGGAAGATGCCTTAGCCGTCAAGGAAATCGAAAAAACCACCAACCACGATGTGAAAGCCGTAGAGTATTTTATCAAGCAAAAGTTTGACGAATTGGGCTTTTCTCAACAAAAAGAATGGGTGCATTTCGGGCTGACATCGCAAGACATCAACAACACCGCCATTCCGCTCTCGCTCAAAGAAGCGTTTGAAAAAACATATCTGCCTGATTTGGATTTACTTATCTACCGTTTGCAATCCTTTGCTTCCGAATGGAAAGACATCCCGATGCTCGCCCGCACACACGGACAGCCCGCCTCTCCTACCCGATTGGGCAAAGAAATTGCCGTTTTTGTAGCGCGCTTGGAGGCGCAGAAAATTTTGTTGTTGCAGATTCCTTTCTCTGCTAAATTTGGTGGTGCAACCGGAAATTACAACGCACATCACGTGGCGTTTCCGGAAGTCGATTGGAAACAATTCGGAACCGATTTCGTGGAAAATATTCTGGGCTTGTCACACAGTTTCCCAACCACGCAAATCGAACATTACGACAACCTGGCTGCTTTTTGCGATGCGCTCAAACGAATCAATACCATCGTTACCGATCTGGATCGAGATTGTTGGACCTATATTTCGATGGATTATTTTAAACAAAAAATCAAAGCCGGCGAAATCGGGTCGAGCGCGATGCCACACAAAGTAAATCCCATCGATTTTGAAAATTCGGAAGGCAATCTTGGCATCGCCAACGCACTTTTGGAACATTTTTCCGCCAAATTGCCGATCTCTCGTTTGCAACGCGATTTGACAGACAGCACCGTACTCAGAAATATTGGCGTTCCGTTGGCGCATATCAAAATCGCTTTTGAATCGACCTTGAAAGGCCTGGAAAAACTGGTTTTAAACCCCGATAAAATCCAACAAGACCTCGATGAGAATTGGGCTGTGGTTGCAGAAGCCATCCAAACCATCTTGCGTAAACACAAGTATCCGAATCCCTACGAAGCCTTAAAAAACCTGACGCGGACGCACCAAAAAATTACCCGTGAAAGTTTGGCGGAATTCATCGATACTTTAGACATAGCCGAAAACCTCAAATCGGAGCTCAAACAAATCAGCCCGTTCAATTACACCGGAATTTAAGCCCATGCGAATCGATATTCTTACCGTTTTGCCCGAATTGCTCAAAAGCCCTTTTGAAGCTTCTATCTTGAAACGCGCCATTGATGCGGGCCATGTGGAAGTTCATTTACACAATTTGCGAGACTATTCGGACAGACCACACAAACAAGTGGACGACTACCAATTTGGCGGCGGCGCAGGCATGGTGATGATGATCGAGCCGATTGAAAAATGCATCCTTCAACTTCAATCCGAGCGCAGTTACGATCAAGTGATTTATATGACACCCGATGGCCAACGATTCAACCAGCAACTTGCCAACCGATTGTCTATGTACGACAACATCATCCTGCTTTGCGGACACTACAAAGGTGTAGATCAACGCATACGCGACCACTACATCACCCAAGAAATTTCAATCGGAGATTATGTGCTTTCCGGAGGTGAATTGGCTGCCGCTGTGGTGTCGGATGCCATCATTCGGTTGATTCCGGGCGTGCTCAACAACGAAACCTCTGCCCTCACCGATTCTTTTCAAGACGGACTTTTAGCACCGCCTGTCTATACGCGCCCGGCGGAATACAAAGGATGGAAAGTACCGGAAATACTGCTTTCAGGCAACCTGCCCGAGATTGAGAAATGGCGTGACGAAGCAGCCTATCAACACACCAAAGACAGAAGACCCGATTTGCTGTCGGGAGAAGAAAATTAATTTTTCGTCTTCTTTTTTACCCTCAAATTTGCTACTTTAGCCACATGCCGAAAAGACAAAGCAACACCATATCCATCAGCGAAGGAATACAAGATTTCGTTCGGGAAAACCGTCTTGAGCAAGGTTTTGACAAGATTCGCGTGCGCGAAGTTTGGAATCAGCTCATGGGAAAACCAATTGAAGCATACACCACTGATGTGCAACTGAGAGGCGAAACGCTGATTGTATCCCTGAGTTCGTCCGTTTTAAGAGAAGAATTGAGCTACGGAAAAAACAAAATCATCAGCATGATGAACGATGAATTCGGGAAAATGATGATTAACAAGTTGGTTTTGAAGTAAAAAATAGTTTTAAGTATTAGGACAAAATATTGATTATCAAGTATTAAGAAAAAAGAATCAAGACTAAAGACCAAATGATTATAAAAATTCCTGAGTCCTGAGTCCTGAGTCCTGAGTCTTGTTTCCTGAGTCCTGTTTCCTGAGTCCTGTTTCCCGAGTCCTGTTTCCTGAGTCCTGTTTCCTGAGTCCTGTTTCCTGAGTCCTGAGTCCTGTTTCTTTTAATAATTCCTATGAATTTCTCCCTGATTGTTTGCACCTACATGCGCTCGGATTCACTGATAAAACTGTTGCAATCGGTGAGTTTACAAACGCTTTATCCCGATGAAATTTGGATAATAGATGGCTCAACAGACGAGAAAACCAAACTCGCGTTGGAAACAAACTTTTTTAAAAACCTACACTATCTCAAAGTTTCCCCCGAAGAAAGAGGACTGACCCGGCAGCGAAATGTCGGTATTTCTAAAGTTAATCCGGCTTGTGAAATTGTTTGCTTTTTAGATGACGACACCGTTTTGGAAGTTGATTTTTTTGAAAAATTATTGGAAACTTATCATCGTTTTCCGGAGGCTTTGGGTGTGGGTGGCTACATTTACAACGAAGTCAAATGGGATTTTGTCGGGGAAAATTACATTCCCGCGATTGATGAATTTTGTATTGATGAATGGAAACGGGCGGACGGCAGTCGCTTTGTGCTGCGCAAACGATTGGGCTTGGATGCAAATTTGCCGCCCGGCTATTTCCCCGAATTCGGACACGGACGAAGCATTGGTTTTCTCCCACCTTCAAATAAAATTTACGAAGTCAAACAATTGATGGGCGGTGTGTCGTCTTTCAAAAAAACGGTTTTTGACAGTCAACAGTTTTCGACTTATTTTGAAGGCTACGGCTTGTATGAAGACGCAGATTTCACGCTGCGTTTGTCCAAACTTGGCAAACTTTACGTAAACACTGCCGCTCGATTGGCACACCACCACGCGCCTTCCGGCAGACCCAATTTGTATGACTACGGAAAAATGGTGGTGCGAAACGGTTGGTATGTTTGGCGGATGGCTTTCCCAAACCCTTCTTTAAAATCAAAATTAAAATGGCACGCCATCACGGGTTTGCTCACCGCAATACGGTTTTCGAATGTCTTAACTTCCCAAAAAAGACAGCAGGCATTTACCGAAGGTTTGGGTAGATGCGTTGGCTGGTGGAGTTTGTGGGTGAATAAACCCGATTGCCCTGACAAATAATTATTTGAATCCACCAAACATGAAACGAGTGAAATTTAGAATCAAAAAACGATGCTTTGATTTTATTCAAATCCCAAGCTTTCTATCATCATTTTAAGTTCATTGGGCTTTAAATTTGCTTTTTCGCCTTTATCATAAATAGAAAGTAAGTAAACCGTCTCGGTTTCAACATACACATAAGTTATCGCTCTGGCTTCCCCACTTTTTCCCCTTCCTTTACTTTGTATGGAAACACGTATTTTATAACAATTATTACCTACAAAAACACCCGTTTTCGGGTTTTTGGTTATTTCTTGAATTAGCTTGGCATATTCATCCTAAATGATGGAAATTTTTTAACCAATCGCTTCAATTCTTTTTTCAAATCTACGTGTGAGTAAAATGTCATAACTCATCGAGTAAATCTATTGCCGTTTTCAATTTTAACTTTCCTTGTTTATGTAATTTTACATCTTTAGAGGCTTCCCTTAAATCTTCCCACAAAGTAATCTTTTCGATAGTCATCGGTTTTACATGCTTGATGAAATCGAGGCTTCGCAGTACTTTTAATCCAAAGTCTGCCTTGCTATCGGGGATTTCTAATACTACTTTCATATTTCAAATATTTTATATACAAAGCTACATAATTTTTTTCCCGGAATAAAACACCCAAAATCAAATAAAAAAAATCCGAAACCCATTGAGGATTCCGGATTTTTATACGAGCTGAAATTTAAAATTATTTCGGATCTAAAATATTGTTGATTCTCTCAATCGCATCCAAATAATGATAGCGTGTCATACTGTCTGCGGATGATGCGTTTCGCAATTGACTCCTCAATTGGGTCAATTGGGCACGAACCACAGGGCGAATATCTGACTGGCTTACTTCAACCGAAGTTCGGCTTACAAAACGTCTGAAATTGGCCGGAATCGGCGTTTGTTCTTTGGTCATCAAATACGCCATTCTGTCTAAATAAGCGCGTTGAAGATTGCGTCGATAGGTATCGGTTGCCACTCCGGTTGAAAGTTCTTTCCATATACCTGTCCGTAAATCATTGAACAAGTCTAACAAGGTAAACGCGTTTTTACCATTGAGCGTTTCATTTTCAATCAAACGTTGCATTTTTCCAAAGTCCAAAAGTCCTTCGAGCGTTCGAACTTGTGTACTCCTCAACCTTTCAACACTTCCGGCCGACTCAAACTTGTCAAAAAGGTTTTGGTCAATCAGCCATTTGGGTGTTTCAAATAATTGTTTGTTGATGAAACTCAAAGCCTCTTTTTGTTTTTTCTTATCTACATGGGTATAAACTGCGCCTTCTTGATCATAGGTCTTGTAGTATTCGTAAACGCCACCCACATTGCCGGCGACGTGACCCATGTAGCGATTGTATTGACCCAATACTTGACCGTAAAGCGTTTCGAGATCATCATAATTTTTTCCGTCTTCTGCTGTCCACTTAATCAAATTCGGAACGATGCGTTTCAGGTTTGCAATTCCGTACATACTGGCTTTTACGGCATCGTCACCCAAATCTTCTGTCTGTGAACTGGGATCAATGATGCCTCCACTTTGTTGACGACCAAAACGATACATCGGGTCGCCTTGATGTTTGAGAATCCAGCTGTCTAAAATAGATTTTTCATCTACTGCCGATTTGTCGAGTATGGGTCTGTATCCCCATTCGATGGAATACTTGTCATAAATTCCGATGTTGGGCATGAGTGCTACACCTTCGTCACCCGGTTGGGCCACATAATTGAAACGCGCATAGTCCATGATAGACGGTGCGGTGCCATATTTTTGGGTGAAAGTTACACTTCTGAGCGAATCGACCGGATAGGCAGGACTGCTTCCCATGTTGTGTGGCAATCCGAGTGTATGACCAACTTCGTGCGAGGAAACAAATCGAATCAATCTTCCCATAACTTCATCTTTGAAAGCCACACCTTGTGCATCCGGGTTGATTGCGGCGGTTTGAACAAAATACCAATTTCTGAGCAAAGACATCACATTGTGGTACCAGTTGATATCCGATTCAAGAATTTCGCCGGAACGCGGGTCGCTCACGTGCGGGCCGTTTGCATTAGGTATCGGCGAAGCCAAATAACGCACGACCGAATAGCGAACATCTTCCGGTGACCAGTCCGGGTCTTCTTCTTTTGTAGGTGGATCCATGGCGATGATGGCGTTTTTAAAACCGGCTGCCTCAAAGGCTACTTGCCAATCTTCTATACCTTGTTTGATGTATTTTCGCCACTCAACCGGGGTTGCACGATCGATGTAATAAACGATTTGCTTTTTGGGCTCAACCAATTCTCCACGTTTAAATTTTTCTATATCCTCATCTTTTACTTCCAATCGCCAT
>PHDQ01000281.1 GCA_002841025.1 Bacteroidetes bacterium HGW-Bacteroidetes-13
TTCTTTTTGGCTGCCAGCTAAGACCACATTTGGCAGATACTTCTTGTTGATATCTTTCATTTTTTGCTTTGCTTTTGAGCCGGAGATGGCAACTTCATAATAAGGCAAAGTGTGGTTGAGCATCAAGTCGAGCCAGTTTGAATACCACGGCGCACCCGATTCGCCGATGGTTGGCAAGATGTTGTGCAACATGGCTGCGGAAGTCTCCAAATATTTTTTCTGGTCGAAATGATAACCCAACTTAAACAAGTTTTTGGCCATCATCGAGTTGGAAGAAGGAATCACATTGTCTGAAGTTTCGGTGCTTCGGCTGACCAATTGCTTGTCCAAATCGGAGGTGTAATAAAAAAAGTGGTTTTCCGGATTGTAAAAATGTGCATACACATAATCCGTCCATTTCTTGGCTTGATGCAGCCAAGCTTCATCAAGCGTGATTTCATACAAAGAAATAAACGCATCGATGGCTGCTGCGTAATCATCTAAATAGGCATTGATGTTGCTTTTCCCGTTTTTATAATTTCTCCACAAACCGCCGTCGGGTCGCAATTGATGCTTGACAATAAATTCAGCTGTTCTAATCGAAGTGTCCAAAAATTCTTTATCACCAAAAGTCTTGTATGCGTCAACATAACCGGAAATCATCAAAGCATTCCAAGCCGTCAAAGTCTTGTCATCGAGTCCGGGTTTGACACGTTTCTCCCTTTCCTCTCGCAGTGTTTTTTTCCAATGATTCATTTTTTGATGCAATTCATCGATCGAAATCTTAAAGTATTTAGTCAAACTTTCATCGTTTTCTTTTCGAATCAATACATAATTCCCGTTTTCCCAAAACCCAAAATCATTGATGTTGTAAACCTTTGCAAACCAATCAAAATCTTTTTTTAATACTTTTTTCAATTCATCTTTTGTCCAGACATAATATTTACCTTCTTCTCCCTCGCTGTCCGCATCATAGGACGAATAGAATCCGCCCGCTTCATTTTTCATTTCGCGATTGACAAAAGCCAAGGTTTCATAAACGATGTCTTTGTAGAGTCGCTCAGGTTTTTGGCGATAGGCTTGCGCATACAGACTAATCATTTGTGCGTTGTCATACAGCATTTTTTCAAAATGTGGGACGTGCCAAAACGCATCGACCGAATAGCGAGAAAATCCACCACCCACTTGATCGTAAACGCCTCCAAAGGCCATTTTTTGCAAACTGAGATGCACGTAATCGAGTGCTTCCAGATTCTGTGTTTGATAGGCATACCGCAGTAGAAACTGAAAATTGGTCGGCATCATAAACTTCGGCGCACCCATTTTCCCGCCGTATTCTCGGTCAAATTTTGCTTGCCATGATTTTACACCGATATCAATCGAATCCAAATTGAAATTTTGAGTTTCCGTATTGACACTTACCAAATCCATTTGTTTGACACCTTCCGCTAACCGACTCGCGTATTCTTCGAGTTTTTCGGGTTGGGTTTGATACATGTCGGCTATTTGATTGAGTATATTTATCCAATCTTCTTTCCTAAAAAAAGTGCCTCCCCAAACCGGTCTGCCATCGGGCAAAGCCACCACGTTGAGTGGCCAGCCGCCACTTCCGGTCATCAGTTGCACAGCGTTCATATAAATCTGATCGACATCGGGACGTTCTTCCCGATCGACTTTGATGTTGATAAAATGCGTATTCATGACAGCCGCAACCGTTGAGTCTTCGAAAGATTCGTGTTCCATGACGTGACACCAATGGCAAGCTGCATAGCCGATACTCACCAAGATGAGCTTGTTTTCATTCACCGCTTTTTGAAGGGTTTCCGGATGCCACGCGTTCCAATCGACCGGATTGTGGGCGTGCTGAAGCAAATAAGGACTGGTTTCGTTGATGAGTGCGTTGGTATGCGGCATATCGTTGGATTTTTGGCTTTGACAACTTACAAAAGTTAAAAGAAAATACAGGCGGAAAAATGATTTCATTTTGATGAAATTTCGCATCGTTAAAATATAAATTTAAAATTAGCTAAAAAACAATCGCCTGACATGAAAAATCTTCTTAATGTTTTGTTCCCTTTTTTCAATGCATCCAAATTAAAATCTTTAGTACCTTTGTGAATTCTCATTGAAAAAAAACGGTTGTTTGCACATCTATGAATCTGTCCGACTACATCTATTTAATACAAAAACCCGAGGCCGTTACGCCTTCTCAAACCAAAGAACTCAAAATAGTTTTGGATGAGTTTCCGTATTTCCATTCCGCCAGAGCGGTCTATCTGAAAGGGCTGAAAAATCAAGGTAGTTTTTTGTTCAACGACAATTTGCGAACAATGGCGGCTCACACCACCAATCGATCTGTTTTGTTTGATTTTATTTCTTCAGAAACTTTTAATCAATTCGCCATTTCAAAACAAATCAAAGACAATGAGATTTTGGTTAAAAACCTCAATGTTGTTGGAGCAATTGAAATAAATCCCGGTAGGGAACATCCTGAAAGTGTCTTGACTATCAACGAAGCCGAAAAAATTCTGGATAAAGATTTATTCACAAACAAACCCAATCTGACT
>PHDQ01000282.1 GCA_002841025.1 Bacteroidetes bacterium HGW-Bacteroidetes-13
AAACGTCCAAAAAGTTGATTTCAAGCAATTCATTTGCAAATAATTATGTTTTTATTTTGATAAAATTTTATTTTTTAAAGCCCTTATGAGAATTCAAAATCACTTTAATTTTAAATAATTATTAAATACGTTTCAACAGCCAAAATAAACTGTACATTTGCAGGCTTAAAATTCAGCCACTATGACCGCTATCAGAAACATTGCCATCATTGCCCACGTTGACCACGGAAAAACGACCTTGGTAGATAAAATTCTCCATCATTGCCAACTTTTCCGCGACAACCAAGCCACCGGCGATTTGATACTCGACAACAATGATTTGGAACGCGAACGTGGCATTACCATCGTTTCCAAAAACGTGTCGGTGGTTTACAAAGGTCATAAAATCAACATCATCGATACACCGGGTCACTCGGATTTCGGTGGGGAAGTTGAACGTGTACTCAACATGGCTGACGGCGTACTCCTTTTGGTGGATGCCTTTGAAGGTCCCATGCCGCAAACCCGTTTTGTATTGCAAAAGGCTTTGGAATTGAAACTAAAACCCTGTGTGGTTATTAATAAAGTTGACAAAGAAAACTGTACGCCGGATGAAGTTCACGAGGGTGTTTTCGATTTGATGTATGAATTGGGTGCAGAAGAATGGCAGCTCGATTTCCCGACTGTTTACGGTTCAGCCAAACACAATTGGATGTCCTTAGATTGGAAAAATCAAACCGATAACATCGAACCTCTATTAGATATGGTTATCGAACATGTTCCCGCTCCAAGAGTGGGATTGGGTACCGTACAAATGTTGATTACTTCATTGGATTATTCTTCTTTCACCGGACGTATCGCCATCGGAAGATTGGAACGCGGTATTTTGAAAGACAACATGGCAATTTCACTCGTCAAAAGAGACGGTAAAATCAGCAAAGCAAAAATCAAAGAATTACACATATTCGAAGGATTGGGCAGATTAAAAGTCAGCGAAGTTCACGCCGGAGATATTTGTGCCATCGTTGGTTTAGAGAATTTTGACATCGGCGATACCGTTGCCGATATCGACAATCCGGAAGCACTGACATCCATAGCGATTGACGAACCGACCATGAGCATGCTGTTCACCATCAACGATTCTCCGTTTTTCGGAAAAGATGGTAAATTCGTAACTTCCAGACACATCAAAGACCGACTCAACCGTGAATTAGAAAAAAATCTCGCTTTGCGATTGGAAGAAACCGGCAGTGCCGATAAGTTTTTGGTATTTGGTCGTGGCGTTTTGCATTTGGCTGTTCTGATTGAAACCATGCGCAGAGAAGGTTACGAAATGCAAATCGGCCAGCCGCAAGTTATCATCAAAGAAATTGACGGTGTGAAATGCGAGCCGGTAGAAGAACTCACCATCGACCTTCCGGACAATCTTTCCGGTAGAGCTGTCGATATGGCGACTATTCGAAAGGGAGAAATGATTGGGATGGAACCCAAAGGCGATCGAATGATTTGCAAATTTTTGATTCCTTCAAGAGGTATCATCGGGATGCGAAATTTATTGATGACCGCCACTGCGGGTGAAGCCGTGATGACGCACCGATTTTTGGAATTCCAACCCTACAAAGGCGACATTCCTGGACGCATCAATGGTTCGTTGGTGTCAATGGAGCAGGGGACAGCAATTCCGTATTCTATCGATAAATTGCAAGATCGCGGGCGATTCTTTATCGATCCGGGAGAAGATATTTACGAAGGTCAGGTTATCGGCGAAAATTCAAGAGGAGATGACATGGCTATCAACGTTACCAAAACCAAAAAACTTACTAACGTTCGTTCTTCAGGAACAGACGACAAGGCGAAAATTTTTCCGGCGGTGAAGTTTTCCTTGGAAGAAGCTTTGGAATATATCCAGAAAGACGAGTATGTGGAAGTAACCCCCAAAAACATCAGACTTCGCAAAATCTTGTTGAAAGAAACTGACCGCAAACGATTTGGAAGACAGTTTGCTTAGTTGAAATATTGATTTAAGTAAAACACCCAGCGCGTTTCATATACACGCAAAAGCACGATAAATAAACTGCCCGCCATCACATAGATGAGCGGGTATTTATTTTGTTTGACAAACCAAATTCCGATGATTCCAATGATGGCCAATCCAAAAACAATAATCAAATTAGGAATCAACCACATGCCTTTCCAAATTCCGATGATTTTTACAACCGCATAAAACAAACAATAGAGAATAATGATTCTGAAAAGAACGATTCGAAGGTTGCTGCGTATCATTGGTAAAATTTAGGAATTATTCGGGCATGGGTCAACTTTTCAAAGGCAAGACCGAGTGTCAATAACTTTTGTTCTTCAAAAGATTTGCCGATAAAGGTTAGGCTGATAGGCTCTCCGCTCGTTTTATATCCCATTGGAACAGTTAGTGCCGGGTGTTTTGCAACGGCTGCAAAACCTGCGTGATAGTTATTAATCGAAAGAATTGCATCCAATTGATGGGTATTCATGGGTTCGTCAAAATAGGCA
>PHDQ01000283.1 GCA_002841025.1 Bacteroidetes bacterium HGW-Bacteroidetes-13
GTGAATTGTGGATCTTGTTGCGCATGAATTAAATTCACTGAAGTGAAAATCAAGAGCGCAATCCAATTTTTTATGTTTTTTGAAATCATTTCCTTTCTACTTGAGGGTTTTAGAATAAGTTTTTTCATGGGGATTATCTATTGATGTATAAATAACCTGCCTTTTCCCTATTTTGATTATTGCCGTCTTTGTATTTTAATACATAGAAATAGGTTCCTTCCGGTAATTTCTCGTTTTTGTTGAGGGTCGATCTTCCGTCAGAAATACCCGTAAAGACTTTACCGCCCGGCGAACCATAACCTTTCGTGTCGAATACTTTGACACCCCATCGGTTGTAGATTTCAACTAAATTATCAGGGAATCTTTCGATGCCTTTGATGGTAAAAGAATCGTTACTTCCGTCGCCGTTGTCGGAAATCCCATTATAAATAATCAAGTCACCCAAAAGTTGTACGACGGTCGGGTCATTTTCAATGGGTGTAGTCGGGTCGTCAGAAAGGTCAGAAATGGATACTGCATGGATGGTCAGAGCATTTGCCGTCGCTTGATTGGTGACTTGACCTGCGTCAATATCATTCTGAGTCAAAACATAAATCGCTGTGAAAGTTGAAGAATCTGTACTTCCTACCGACAGTGTAGGCAATATTCCGCCGGAAACACTCACAATTGGGTCGGTAATGGAAACGTCGAACAAATCTACATTCCCTGTATTTGCAACGGTAAATGTATATCTGATGGTTTCTCCAACCTGACTAAATCCGTCTCCGTTTTCATCAGCGAAAACGCCTGTTTTGGTTAATGTAATTGAAGGAAATTGAGGAAGTACGGTAACGGTTGGGTCATCCGGCTCTCCGTCTCCATCCAAATCATTGTCGGTCAAATCATTCGGATTATCTGAAATATCATCAACAGAAGTTCCATCGTCTATTCTGCCGATTGTCAAGGCTTGATTGGTGACCGAACCCAAATTAATGTCATCTTGGGTAATAATATAAGTTGCTGAGAATTCTGTGCCGTTGCTTTCTCCGGGGTCTAAATTTATCGGGTTTCCGGATACACTCACAAGTGGATCGGTCACAGTTATGCCAAATACAGTTCGACTTCCGGTATTGCTTACCGTGAAAAAATAAGTAATACTTTCTCCTGCATCTGCCAAACCATTGTTGTTGTCATCGTTAAAAACGCCAATTTTGGTTAATTCGATTTGATTTCCGATAACCAAAGGTGTTACCGTCGGGTCGTCTTCCAGGTTGCTGTTGTCATCAGACAAATCTTGCAAATCTGTTCCGCCCATAGATTTCCCATTCAAGATTGCTTGATTGATTACGCCCGCTTCGTCAATGTCGAATTGCGTTAGGGTGTAAGTGGCATTAAAAATCCAAACTTCATTTACATCCAAAATAGCGTCCGAATTTGTATCGCCTGAACTTGGTCCCGAAACGACTCCACCCAATAATGGATCGGTGACAACAATGTTTTCAATAGCGATATCTCCAAGATTGGTAACCGTAAATGTATAATCGATAAACTCGCCGGCTTCTGAGATGCCATCACCATCATTTTCTCTAAACATTCCTGTTTTAATCAGTGCAAAATTCTCTTTACGAGCCAAAGGCGTCACGGTCGGGTTGTCTCTCAATACGGTTTGATCATCAGACAAATCACTTACATCAAATAAATTCGGGTCAAAACCGGAAACACTTGCCTGATTGACAAAGAATCCTGCATTGATATCTGCTTGTGTGACTGAATAAGTTGCCGTAAATGTTGTAAAATCTGATTCCCCTGGTGCTAAACTTGCCAACGGACCTCCTTCTACGGTGGCCAATGGATCTTGAACACTAATATTGGTCAAAGTTACAGTTCCGGTATTTTTTACGGTAAACACATAACTGATGGTTTCTCCAACTTGCGCAAAACCATCACTGTCTTCATCGTTGAAAGTTGCCGTTTTAATCAGTCCGATAGATGGAAGCTGTGGTAATATAATCACTGTTGGATCGTCTTCTGTATTGCTGTTATCGTCAGATAAATCCTGAACGGAATTCCCAATATCGAAATCTCCTTTTACGGTTGCCTGATTTGAAATTGAACCCAAGTCAACATCTGCTTGTGTGAGCGTATAATTTGCCTGATAAATCCATGTTTCGCCAACATTCAGAATATTATCATTGTTTAAATCTCCTGAAATCGGCCCTGAGACGATACCTCCGAGAAGCGGGTCGTTCAGTTCGATAGATTGTAAGTTGATGTTACCCGTATTGCTAACCGTGAAAGTATATTCTATCACTTCATCTTTTGCTGCTGTACCGTCATCATTGTTATCAAAGCGAATGCCGGTTTTAATTACTGCGATGCCCGGGTTTTGGGTTAAAGGTACAACCGTTGGGTCGTTGGTTGGGTCGGTATCGCCGTCTCCGTCTGTGGTCGGGCCATCTCCGTCTGATACATCTGTTGCGCCTTCATCGCTGTTGGCG
>PHDQ01000284.1 GCA_002841025.1 Bacteroidetes bacterium HGW-Bacteroidetes-13
CGGTTGCGCAAGGAAACACGCAGGCTTTTCAAGTTTATACCAATTCTAATGCCGATATTACTTCGTTGGGCGTTACTATCGGAATCACCAAAAAATTCTATAAAGATTTTGTATTGGGAGCCAATTACGATTTCAACGAATTTGATTTCAATAAAAGTTCAGATCCAATTTTCAGACCCGGATTTAACACGCCTAAACATCGCGTAAAAGCCTCCGTATCCAACGAAAATTTGTTTAAAAACTTCGGTTTCAACGTGAGTTGGAGATGGTTTGATTCTTATTTCTGGCAAGCTTCTTTTGGCGACGGATTCCTTCCGGCTGCCAACGTGGTTGATGCACAAGTGAGCTACAAAATTCCAAGTTGGAAATCATCCATCAAGTTTGGTGCAGCCAATCTGCTCAACGATGAGTATCAAACAGTAATAGGACCCGGTGCCATTGGCGCACAGTTTTTTGGTTCTTGGACAGTCGATTTGAATTAGCCTCAAATATTTGCATGCATGAAGAAGCCCGATTTTTTTCGGGCTTTTTTTATGTTACAAAAACTTAAAGACAGCACCTAAGATTTAACTTTGATTTGCATCCAATAATTATCACCTTTGTATAAATGATGAATCGATAAAAATCGGTTGCATCCCAAATTACTTTTATGGAACACATTGTCATCATCGGGAATGGAATCTCCGGAATTACAGCCGCCCGTCACATCCGAAAACTCAGCGACAAACGCATCACTGTCATCTCAGCCGAGAGTGATTTTTTCTTCTCTCGAACGGCACTCATGTACGTTTATATGGGACACATGAAGTTTGAAAACATACAACCCTACGAAAATTGGTTTTGGGAAAAGAACAACATCAATTTGGTGAGAGGTTTTGTCAGTCATGTGGATGTGAAAGACAAACAATTGACAATAGATAAAATACATAAAATAAACTATGATAAACTCATCATCGCCACCGGCTCCAAACCCAACAAATTCGGCTGGCCGGGGCAAGACTTAGACGGCGTGATGGGCATGTACCACAAGCAAGACCTCGAAAACTTGGAAAAGCACACCCATCGCTGCGAAAGTTCCGTCATCGTCGGGGGCGGACTGATTGGCATTGAGCTGGCGGAAATGCTATTGTCCCGTGGTAAAAAAGTGACATTTTTGGTCAGAGAAGACAGTTTTTGGAATGGCGTTTTGCCCAAAGAAGAATCGGAAATGATCAATCGGCACATCCGCGAGCATCACATCGATTTGCGATTGGATACCAACCTGAAAGAAATTCTTCCGGATGAAAACGGGCAGGTTAAAGCGGTGGTTACAGACAAAGACGAACTCATTCCTTGTCAGGTTGTGGGACTGACTGCCGGGGTGACACCCAATATAGACTTTCTTAAAAACAGCGGCATCGAGCTCGGAAAGGGTGTCAAGGTCAACCAATATTTGGAAACCAATATACCCGGTGTTTATGCTTTGGGCGATTGCGCCGAACAACTCGAGCCCGTTGGTGACCGCAGACCCGTCGAAGCAGTTTGGTACACCGGAAGAATGATGGGTGAAACTGTCGCACAAACCATTTGCGGAAAACCGACCCGATACAATCCCGGGCATTGGTTCAACTCGGCCAAGTTTCTCGACATCGAATACCAAACCTACGGTTGGGTTTGGGCACATCCCAAAGCTAACGAAGATCAATTTTATTGGGAGCACAGTGACGGCAAAAAATGTGTCCGATTGGTTTTTGATAAAAATACCCGGGAATTTTTGGGAATCAATACTTTTGGAATTCGCATGCGGCACGAGTTTTTTGACCAAGCATTAACCGAAAAATGGAGCGTTGACCAAGTGATTGCCAATCTGAAAAATGCCAATTTTGATCCGGAGTTTTTCAAAAGTTACGAAACTGCAATTCAACAGGAATTTTCAGCAAATGCCTAATCTTTCAAAATCATTTTCACATTAAAGTTATTCAAATGAAATCTACCGAACATAAGAGTTTATCTGTTGCCAATCCGGATCCTGAAATAGATCAAGTTCAAAAAGGAGCTTTGGCTCTCGGCTTTCTGGGACTGTTTATCATATTGTTGAGCCTTTTCAATGTGGACTTACCCAATAAACCCATTTTTCTTGCCGTATCGATTTTGTCCATCTTCGCAGGTATTTATTTGTATGCAAAACGCATGTATTTAAACCAACCGGAAGGCATCAAAAACAATGGTGTTTGGCTCAAGAGTTTTACCAGCAGAGGCAATTGGGCATGGGTTTTGGGTGTCGTGCTGACCGCGTTTTATGTGGTGCTTTACTGGTATCCGGAATATTTGGGTTTGGGAAAAGGCAAACCCAACACCGGTGTCATCGCCCTGTTTGACCCACTCAGTTATTTTTTGAAAAACCAAGCCGCCAGTGAATGGTTTGTTTATGGAGTTTTA
>PHDQ01000030.1 GCA_002841025.1 Bacteroidetes bacterium HGW-Bacteroidetes-13
TTAAGCATTTATGAAGCTTATGAAATTACAGATGATTTTGATATTCAATTTGAAAACAGAATAAGGGAAACCTTAAAAGGAATTGAAAAAGCACATCTACTTTCACCAAAAGTTAAAAAATTCTACACAAAATTTAGCGAAGATATACAAACTATTAAAAGTACTGTTGAAATTTTAGAGACTTCGTTTAACATAAAAACCAAGTAATATATGGCAGTTTCTTTTGATGATAAATTTAATGCTTGTATTCAAAATTTTACAAATATAAGTAAGCCCGATTATACAAAGTCTGAACTTAATTATTATGCAGATTTTGTTGAATTAACTGCATTGTTTTCAAATCAGGATGGAATAACTTTAGGAGATATTCAAGATAGGTTTTTTGGTGAAAAGGACTATGAAAATGCAGGTAAACGAGACGAAGATGAAATTTTTCTTCAAGATATTTTTCAAATCATTTCTGAACGAGTTCTTATTTATGAAAATGATTATCCATTTTCCTATACTGAAAGTGAAATTTTAACTTTGAAACCAGACTTAAATACCAATAACAAACTTTATCTATCACTGTTGATTTCCTCTAAACTCAATATTTTTAATGAATTTAGAGCAGATCTAACGACTGATTTTGAAACAATTTCATATTCTGTATTGAAACAATTTTTACCAACAAATTCAAAAGTCAAAGAATTTGGGAAAAACACAGAATACGAAGGAAACGCCATTAATAAAATCAAACAATTAGCTGACGATTTAGATTTGACGGTTGACGATTATGAATTAAGCCAAGTTGGCGAAAGAAACAATCAAGAGCGTGGTTTAGATATTATTGGGTGGCTTCCTTTTAATGACAAATGTGGAAATAAAATTATTCTACTATGTCAATGTGCTTGTGGAAAACAATACGAATCTAAACAGCACGATACTAGACGGTTTGAGAACTATTTGAAATTTTATAAGACAAAACCACAACACACAATGTTTATTCCATATTCTCTAATAAATGTTCGCGCTAAGAAGTTTTATCATTCAGACTATATAGAAAAAGAGTATTTAATTTTTGAACGAAAAAGAATTCTAGAATATCATAAAGACGATACATTTGAAAATTTGGAATCGTATAAAATTGTAAATAAATGTATTGAATTTATGAAGAGTGGTGTCTAATATCCAAACCTAAAACCAAATACATTGCCAAGCCGCACCAGCCATCTCAAAAGTACAAGCTAGTCAATAGGTAAGTTTACAAACGCTCTTTAATAGAAGAATAAAATGTTGAATTATGAACGAAATAATTTGTCCTAATTGTAAAAAAGCATTCAAGGTTGACGAAGCAGGTTTTGCTGACATTTTAAAACAAGTTCGTGACCACCAATTTGAAGAAGAATTAAAAAATCGACTTGACTTAGCAGACAAGGATAAAGAAAGTGCTGTGAAATTGGCAGAAGCAAATATTAAAAATGATCTGCAAGAACAACTTAACAATAAAGACAAAGAATTATCGGAACTAAAAGCTCAAAAGGAAATGGAGCTTTCTAAAAAATTAGCAGAGAAGGAAACTGAAATATTACAAGTAAAATCCAAACTAGAAAACGCAGAAGTTGAGAAAAAACTTGCTGTTACAGAAGCGACACAAAAGGTTGAAAAAGAACGGGATGATTTGGCAAACATTGTAAAAATAAAAGACACAGAAAAACAACTCCTTGAAAAGTCAATTAGTGAAAAATATCAAGCTGAACTAAAAGAAAAAGACGCAATAATTAAGCATAAGGACGAAGAAATTGCACTCCGAAAAGATATGAAGTTAAAACTATCAACAAAAATGATAGGTGAAACACTTGAACAACATTGTGAAACTGAGTTCAATAAACTACGTGCAACGGCTTTTCAAAGGGCTTATTTTGAAAAAGACAATGACTCAAAATCAGGTAGTAAAGGAGATTTTATTTATAAGGAAACTGATGAAGTTGGGAATGAAATTATTTCAATAATGTTTGAAATGAAAAATGAAGGAGACGAAACTGCTGCCAAAAAAAGGAATGAAGATTTTTTAAAAGAACTCGATAAAGACCGCAATGAAAAAAAATGTGAATATGCTGTTCTTGTCTCACTTTTAGAAGCGGAAAGTGAATATTATAATTCGGGAATTGTTGACGTTTCACACAAATATCCAAAAATGTATGTTGTTCGACCTCAATTTTTTATTCCAATAATTACACTACTCCGAAACGCAGCTATGAACTCAATTCAATACAAAGCTGAACTTGCCTTGATAAGAAATCAAAATGTTGACATTACTAATTTTGAAGAAAAAATAAATACGTTCAAAGAAGGGTTTGCGAGAAATTACGAATTGGCAAGTCGAAAATTTAAAACTGCCATTGACGAAATAGATAAAACTATTGACCATTTGCAAAAAACAAAAAACGCATTATTATCTTCTGACAATAACCTACGTCTTGCAAACCAAAAAGCAGAAGATTTAACAATTAAGAAATTAACACACGGAAACCCAACAATGAAAGCCAAATTTGATGAATTAAATAATGAACTGTAAAAGCCAACGCTAAAGCCATACACATTGCCAAGCCGCACCAGCCAACACTAAAGTCAAAGCTTGTCAATAAGTATGTTTTTTCCAATGTATGAACAAATTACATAAACAGAAAATTACAAATAGAGTTAAAAAAATGATTTGTTGAGATGAAACAATATTTAGATTTAGTCAAACACGTTTTTGAAAACGGAACCCTTAAAGCTGACCGAACCGGCACGGGGACTCAAAGCGTTTTTGGCTATCAAATGCGCTTTGATTTGCGTGACGGATTCCCGATGGTGACCACCAAAAAACTCCATTTAAAATCGATTGTTCACGAATTGTTGTGGTTTCTGAAAGGCGAAACCAACACCGCTTATCTGAAAGAAAACGGCGTGTCTATCTGGGATGAATGGGCAGATGCAAACGGGAATTTAGGACCTGTTTACGGACATCAATGGCGCAATTGGAACAGCGAAGGACTCGATCAAATCAAAGAACTCATCCAAATCCTCAAAACCAATCCGGACAGCAGACGCATGCTGGTTTCTGCTTGGAATCCATCCGTGCTTCCCGACACTTCGGTCTCCTTTGCCGAGAATGTTGCCAATGGAAAAGCAGCACTGCCACCGTGTCACGCTTTTTTTCAATTTTACACCACCCAACAAACCGACGGCAAACGGGTTTTGTCTTGTCAGCTCTACCAACGTTCTGCCGATATTTTTCTGGGCGTGCCGTTTAACATCGCTTCTTATGCTTTGTTCACCTTGATGGTTGCGCAAGTCTGCGACATGATACCCGGAGAATTCATCCACACTTTTGGAGACGCGCATATTTATACCAATCACTTCGAGCAGTTGCAAACGCAACTCGGTCGCGAACCAAGAGCCTTGCCTAAAATGCATTTAAACCCCGAAGTCAAAGACATTTTCGCCTTTACGTATGAAGATTTTACTTTAACAGACTACGATTCGCATCCGCCACTGAAGGGGAAAGTCGCGGTTTGATTTTTTATTTCCGATTGTATTTCCGCAAAGCATCGAGTAGTTTATCCACCTCTTTTTGGGTGTTGTAGAAATGAAAACCCACCCGGATGCCATCGCCTCGAAAAGCTGCGAGGATGTCTTTCTGCTTGAGATATTCCAACAGCTTTTCATCACCTTTCAAATTAAAAATAGATGAATGTCGCTTCCGTTGAAGCGTGTCATCGCAAAGTAAATTGAGTTCGACGAATCCCTTGAAAGCCCTTTCCGACAGTTCTCTGATGTGATTTTGAATGGTTTCCATCCCTGTTTTCTTCAGATATTGCAGGGAAAATTGTAAACTGCCATAATTGAAAGTGTCCTGATGACCAGACTCAAAATGTGCAATAAACTCGTCCTGTCCACTTGGGAAAAACTGCTTTTTAAAAGCTTCTTTAAACATAAAAAACCCGTTTCCGTATCCGCCCAAGAGCCATTTGTAACCGCTTGCACCCACGGCATCAATCGGGCTGTTGTCAAAATCAAAGACTTCGGTTCCCAAAAATTGCGTGCCATCGGCGATGATTAAAAGCTCAGGATATTTTTGTTTTATCGATTCAAGTTTTTGAAAATCAAATAATTTACCGTCGATATATTGCACCAAACTGATTGCCAAGACTTCGGGCTGATGCGTTTCGATTGCTTGTTCAATGTTTTCTTCCAAAGTGGCATTGTTTGCTGCATAAAAAAGCTGGAATTTCTTTTTGTTCAACGGGTCAATCAAGGTTGGATAATCGTCTTCAACGACCAAAAATCTGGTTTTTTCGGGAAAACATTCGAGCAAAACCCGAAACCCGAAAGAGAAATTCGGGATTAAAACGGTATTTACAGCACTTGCTTTGAAAAAATCGGCTACGGTTTTGCGGACACTTTCCAAAAACGGCTTGTGGGTATCGCGGAAAAGGCTTCCGCCTATCAGGTAATCGATGTCGTGGTTTTGTCGGTATTCCATCAACGATTCGGACAGCAGTCCCGAAGCCGGCGTGTTGAGGTAGGTGTAGCTTCGCAATACCGGAAATTCTTCTTTTAAATTAGGATGCATAAGTCTTTTAAAAATTGCTTAATTTTGTTGTTATTCAATCCATTGAAATGTTTTCCAAAAATAAAACATCCGAATCAACTTACGGCGAACAAAGAGATTTGTTTTTGCACGCCCAAAATCGCATCAAAGAAAAGAAAAAACTCTACTATCATTTCATCATTTTTGTGGTTGGTGGAATTTTTTTGTTTACGTTCAATAAGATATTTAATTATTATCCAGAATACAATTGGTATTTGTGGTTGATTACGATTTGGCTTTTCTTTCTCATCGTTCATTTCATCAATGTTTTTGTCACCCATAAGTTTTTAGGCTCTGAATGGGAAAAAGAGCAATTGGACAAATTAGTAGCTAAACAGTTAAAACGAATCGGAGAATTGAATCAAAAATTAGCGTCAGAATCCGTGATAGCTTCCGATAAAACCAAAACAGACACTGACGAATGATTACCCTAATTGCTGCCATCGGAAAAAATCGCGAACTGGGCAAAGACAACCAATTGCTTTGGCGATTGCCCAACGATTTGAAACGTTTCAAACAACTGACCTTGGGACATGCTGTCATCATGGGAAGAAAAACATTTGATTCATTACCCGGAATTTTACCCAATCGAAGACACATCATCCTGACGACGAATCCAAACTATACGAACGGGCAAGCGGAGGTTGTTCACAGCCTTCAGAAAGCCTTTGAAAAAGCGGCGGAAACCGACGAAAACCCATTTGTACTCGGTGGCGGCGAAATTTACAAATTGACATTGCCCTTTGCCGATCGGGTTGAACTCACGGTGGTGGATGGAACTTTTGAAGCCGATACTTTTTTTCCGAGTCTTCCTACGGATGTGTGGCAAAAAACATTTGTTGAGGAGCATCCGGCCGATGAAAAACACGCCTATGCGTATTCATTTCAAACTTTTACAAAAAAATAACGGTCATTTTAAGGCAGACTGATTATTCATAAAAAAAAATAAAACTACCTTTGCACGGTCAATTTATGAAGATATTAGGAATCATACCGGCTCGATACGCATCTACAAGACTGGAGGGAAAACCTTTGGTAGATTTGTGCGGCAAGCCCATGATTCAACATGTGTATGAACGTGTGAAAACAAAATTAGACCACGTGCTGGTCGCCACAGATGACAAACGTATCTTTGACACCGTTCAAAACTTTGGTGGAAAAGTCGTGATGACGTCGGAAAATCACAACACAGGAACCAACCGATGCTTGGAGGCCTATCAAAAATATGCGCAAGCAACCGGAGAAATTTTCGATGTGATTATCAACATCCAAGGAGATGAACCGTTGCTCGAACCGGAGCAAATCGAAACTTTAACAAGGTGTTTTGATACCGCTGATACGGAAATGGCTACCTTGGTCATACCGTCCAATCCGACAGAAAAACTTTCGCAAACCGGGGTTTTTGTGGTGTTTGATAAATATTGCAATGCGTTGTATTTTAGCCGTTCAGTGATTCCGTATGTGCGAGACGCAAAACCCGGTGAGTGGTCGTCTCATCATACTTTTTACAGACATGTGGGTATGTACGGGTTTAGACCAAAGGCGTTGGAAGCGTTTGCCAACCTCCAACAAACTTCCCTTGAAAAAGCGGAATCGCTGGAGCAAAATCGTTGGCTCGAAAATGGAAAAAAAATCAGGGTGGGAATCACAACACACGAGACCATTCCGGTGGATACCAAAGAAGATGTAGCGCTTGTGAGAATGATCATGAAAAAGAAAACAGTAAACAATTATTAGCTCAGCGATCTCAGCGAAAAACGCTGTTAACTCTGCGTTTAAAAAAAGATGAAAACACTAATTTGTATAAAAAACTACCTAAAGAAATAAACTAAAATGAGTCAAAAAAAAGTACAAGTAGGCAACGTATCCTGTGGCGCAGATCAACTATTCCTGATTTCCGGGCCTTGTGTGATTGAAACAGAATCCATCATGATGCGCACAGCCGAAACCATCAAAGAAGTAACCGAAAAACTCGGCGTTCCGGTGATTTACAAATCGTCTTTTATGAAAGACAACCGAAGTTCAGCCGATTATTATTCAGGCCCGGGCGTAGAAAAAGGCTTGCGTATCCTCGAAAAAATCCGCAAAGAATTCGGTTTCCCGATACTGACGGATGTGCATTATCCTTCGCATGTCAAAGAAGTTGCCGAAGTAGTCGATGTAGTGCAAGTGCCTGCCTACCTGTTGATGCAAACTTCATTGGTTTTGGAAGTAGCCGAACAACAAAAAGCGGTAAACCTGAAACACGCACAGTTTTTAGCCCCTGAAAACATGATCAAACCGGTTGAAAAAATCGAATCGGTCGGCAACCACAACATCCTGCTCACCGAACGCGGTTATGTTTTTGGCTACAACGATTTGATAGTCGATCCGAGAAGTTTCTACCACATGAACGAAATTGGCTATCCGGTCATTTTTGACGTAACCCACTCCATCCGAAAGTACGGAACACCAAGTGCCGACCCCAAAGGAGGCGCGCGACAATATTTGGAGGTACTTGCCAGAGCAGGCGTTGCTTCAGGTGTGGACGGACTGTTTGTCGAGACACATCCTTGTCCTTCCGAAGCTCTATGCGATGCTGCCAGCCAGCTCGACATGATGCATCTCGAAGAATTCCTGAAACCCCTTTTAGAATTGCACAATACCGAAGTTAAATACAGAAAAAAATAAACCAACCCACCTTAATTTTAAACTATGGAACTTTATTTAGATTCAGCCGATATCAACGAAATTCGGGAAGTCAGCAAATACGGCATCGTTGCCGGCGTGACGACCACCCCAACTTTTATGCATCGCCACGGCATCACCGATATTGACGCCGCGATTGTCGAATTGTCAAAGATGGTCGATGTCATTCAAATTGAAGCCTTGGGCTCTAACGCAGACGAAATCGTGCAAGAAGCCTACCGACAAGAAGCGCTTGGGCTTGACCGTGCAAAGACAGTTTACAAAATTCCGGTTTCTCTTGAAGGTGTCAAAGCCTGTAAAATCCTGACCGATCAAGGATTTTTGGTCAATGTACACTTGGTTTACACCTTGCAACAAGCCTACATGGCGATGAATTCGGGTGCTACCTATGTTTGTCCGCTTGTCGGAAGATTACAAGATCAAGGACACGACGCGTTGGCATTGGTTCAACAATGTGTAGATGCCGTGAATTACTATGGCTACAACACCAAAGTCATGTTTTCTTCCGTGCGCAATGCCGAGCATGTGAGAAATGCCATCAATATTGGTGTTCACACCGTGACGGTGCCTTGGAAAATCATGAAACAACTTACAGAAAACAACTTTACCACCATCGGAACCAAAGAATTTGAGCAACACACCCGCCTGATGATGGTGAAAGTTTCGCAAGCACTGAAGAAAGAAAATCCGGTTGCAAAAGCGTCCGATACCATTTCCGATTGTTTGGTGAAAATGACTGCCGGAGGTTTTGGCGCAGTTACAGTTATCAACGATGCAAACGAAGCCATCGGTATCTTCACAGACGGCGATTTGAGAAGATTGATCGAGGCAGGCGGTTCGATTGGAGACACCTTGTCTTCTTTGGAACTTAAAAAACCAAAATCCATCGATGCAGATGAATTGCTTTACAAAGCACAACAAATTTTCAGTGAAACGAAAGTTGATGAATTGGTGGTTACCCAAAACGGGAAAGTGGTCGGAATGTTAGACATTCAGCAACTGATCGATTAAATCTACAAGAGGCCGAAAGGCCTCTTTTTTACTATGTATAAATCTTCCGAAAACGTACAAAAACTGTTTGAAAGCAACGGCGGTGTCTTTCGCACTTCATCTGCTAAACTTTCCGAAAAGCTCAAAGGCATCAAAGCCTTGTTGTTTGATTGGGACGGTGTTTTTCATTCCGGCAGCAAATCGGAAGACCAAATCAGCAGCTTTTCCGAAGCCGATTCGATGGGCATCAACATGCTCCGCTTTGCTTATTATTTGAGGAACCAACAAATTCCCTATTCGGCGATTGTCACCGGGGAAAACAACCCGACCGCACAGTTTTTCGCCCAAAGAGAACATTTTGATGCGGTGTTTTCAGGCGCAAAAGACAAAAGCCTTGTTTTAGAGAAAATAGTTGCGCAAAACAAACTCAAACCGGAAGAAATTCTTTTTGTCTTTGACGACATCCTCGATTTGAGTGTGGCTAAACAAGTAGGCGTTCGCATGATGATTCACCGAAAAGCGGGCGTTTTACTAAATAACTACACCCAAAAAAATCAATTGTTCGATTACAAAACAGCGACCGAAGGCAACCGGCATGGCATCCGGGAAGTCTGCGAACTTTCATTGGGTCTTTTGGACCAGTTTGACAATGTCATCGAAGAGCGCATGAACTTTACGCAAACCTATCAAACTTATATTTCTCTTCGAAATCAAAAGAAAGTTTCGTTGGAAGAAAGTGCGAAGTTTTAATCGTGATTTTTTAATGCGATAGATTTGATTCCGGTCTCTTGATTCTTATTTCATCCGATTAGTTGTGCTTAATTTTTAAAATGACTACATATAAAAAAAATATAACTGTAATTATTTTTTACTTTTTGTCTTTAAACATATTTGGACAAAAATTAAATGATTTTTACACCTCTTTCTCAGAAAGAATGGTAATGCATACATTAAATTTCGATGAAAATGGAATTGTAAGAATAGGTAGTATTCGTCGTCATATGTCCCCGTTTCACGAAGTTTTTGGCACTTATGAGAAAAGAAATGATTCTATTTATATAAAATTGTACAAAATTAATTTTATTGACCTACCAAAAGCTAAAAATTTCGGACTCGAATCATTTAGTGAATTGAGTTTGACCCTTTATCAAAATAATTCAGAATTAATTGATTTGAAAAATCGAACGGTTTATGTTACATCACGAAAATTAAATAGGAAAAGAATTAAACGAAAATCAATTTCTTTTATAAATGGAAAAAAATACATTTATGAAATACCTGTTTTTGATGGATATGGATTAATTAGTAGAATGCCACATAAGAATAAAAGATTTGATAAGGCTCTTGCGGAAGTTCTAAAAAATCCCAATGAATATAAGACAAATGTAATACGTGGATTGTCAGCTTATCAAAAGTTCGGATTAATTGGAATAAACGGAATTTCTATAATAACAAAAAACTAAACACAAAACTTCATATAGTTAATTGATTTTAAAAATG
Organism: Bacteroidetes bacterium HGW-Bacteroidetes-13; assembly: GCA_002841025.1. Taxonomy (GTDB): domain Bacteria; phylum Bacteroidota; class Bacteroidia; order Flavobacteriales; family Flavobacteriaceae; genus UM-FILTER-40-17. The sequence continues at coordinate 9,797 of PHDQ01000030.1, forward strand.
ATTAACCTTAAAGAAGTGTGTGTGTTTTTGATAATTTTACTGTTAACCTACAGGCAGAAAGAGCTCGAGTTACCAACAGATAACAATAACACATGAACACCCTCAAAATTGGTTTAGCGGGATTTGGTACAGGCGGACGTTTTTTTCACGCGCCATTGATAGCTTCTACTCAAGGCTTTCAACTCACCGCCATTCACACCCGCTCGGAAAGCAATCGGGCACATGCCAAACGCCATTTTCCGGAAGTTGCTTTGGTGGACGAATACGCCGATTTGCTCGCCAATACCGAATTGGATGTCATCGTACTTTCAATACCCAATCATTTGCATTTTCCACAAGCCGCTCAAGCCCTTCAAGCTGGAAAAAACGTGGTGGTTGACAAGCCTTTTACCGTAACTTCGGATGAGGCCAAACAACTCATCGGATTGGCCAAAGAAGTCAAAAAAACATTGACGGTTTTCCACAACCGCAGACTCGACGGCGGTTATTTTACGTTGCTGGAATACTTTGACAAAAAGACTTTGGGAGAAATTGTGCAGTTTGAAGCGCGATTTGATCGATACAGAAAAGAATTGCGACCCAATTCGTGGAAAGAAAAACCCATGCCCGGAAGCGGTATTTTGTATGATTTGGGCAGCCATCTGATAGACCAAAGTCTGCAACTGTTCGGATTGCCGGAAAACTTGTTTGCCAGATTGAATTCGCAACGCCCGGGCGCAGAAACCATCGATGATTTTGAGATTTTCCTGAATTACAAATCGGGACTCAATGTCCGATTGGGAGCCAACATGCTGAGTCGCACACCCGGATTTGCCTACCGTGCCGTCGGGCTGGAGGCAACCCTCGAAATCGGCGGTACGGACGGGCAAGAAGAAGTGCTCCGAAAAGGTATTCTCCCGAGTTCAACGGAAAGTTGGAGTGAACAATTAAACCCTCAACACGCTTGTTTTTACACCATTAAAGACTCAAATATAGAAGCTGTTTCTGTGGATTGTCATGTCGGAAACTATTTGGCTTTTTATCAAAATCTACATCGCCATCTGACAGAAAACGAAGCACTCATGGTCAAAGCGGAGGAAGCTATACAGGTCGTTCAACTGATAGAATTGGCCATCGAAAGCAATCGGCAACAGCATAGTTTAGTTGTTAAAATTTAAAGATTAACAATTCTGTTTCACACTTTCCATTATTTTTACAACATGGGAAGTGTGAAATTTATAAAATATTTGTTTTTCTTTTTGGCGATATTCGGATTATCTTGTGAAGACGATATCGAAGACAATCGCAATGCCTTTCAGGTGGTGGTCCAGAACGAATTTTGGCGAGCTGAAACCGTCAGGGCGAGCATACTCGAAGACGGCTCTTTGATTATCGTGGCCAGCGACGGCGAACGAAAAATGATTGTGCAAACCACCTCTTTTCAACCGGGAACCTATGCGGTCGGGGTCAGTACAATCAATGAAGTTACCTACGAAAATTCGCTCAGCAATTCGGCTGTCAAAACCTTGCCTTTTCTTTCCAAAGGTGCTGTAGAAATAGCGCGTTTCGATGCCGACAAACCGAGTGTTACCGGAACATTTCGCTTTGATGCATTGAGCAATACGGGCGTTCAATATTTCTTTAAAGAGGGGATTTTTTACGAATTGGACATCACGGAGTTTAACCCTGATTTGCTCAAACCTATTGAAGACGGCGGAGACGATTCGGACGGTGGGGAAGATAACGGAGATAACGGCGGAGGAGATGATCCCGATTTGCCGTTTACCAATCATTTTTTTGCCAAAGTAAACGGCAACCCGTTTTCGACTCAGGTCATTACCGTTTCAGTCGCAAATGGGATTATTGGTGTAATGAACGCCACGACAACCGGTTTGCCTTCCATGACCATTCAGTTTCCCGTGGATGTCTCTGTCGGAACACACAATTTTGGTGGAGGAAACATCAACGCCGCTTTTTACACACCCAACGGAGTTGATCGGAAAGGAGAAAGTGGCACACTTTTTATCGATAAGCACGATACGACCAACCGAGTTGTCGAAGGTAGATTCAACTTTACGGTTCCGCAGCCGGGAAATCCCATCGAAGTGACCGAAGGAGTTTTTCGCATAAAGTACTAAGCATATTAAACAAGAACTGTTGTTTATTATTTGTGAAATTTATTTTTTAGCGGTCATGCTTCGACTGCGCTTAGCACAGCAATACAGTGGAAACATATTGTCGTAATAATTATTGGGAGGTTTGAAAAAAACGGCTCATCCGACAGTCGGAACGGTTAATGGGTTTTTTATTTATCAGTGTTTGCTTGTGCAAACTTGTTGTTAATAGCGATTTCATAACATGTTGTTTGTCATTGATTTGAATGTGTATTTATAAACATACCAAAGAATTAGTTCACCCAATAAAGTTACTCCCTTCCCAATTGGAACCGACTCCGAGCGTATTAGATGATTTTCATTTTCAACAACCACATCTAATTTCTTAATCAGGAAAGGATTAGAATTAAAAAGCCATTGTGAGTTTCTTAAAAAGCACCTGTTATTTTTATTAAAAAGATTAAAAATGTGATGTTTATCGGGATAAAATTACAGACGGTGTTAAATTTTAAAAAACACCTGTCAATTCTACATATATTTGAATTAATATAAAACCACGCAATCGTTGTAAATCAAAACCGCGATTTTTGAGCCTCCCAACAATGATTTTTGTCATATTTTACGGGGCTTTTGAGGCGGAAATTTGTATTAGAATTAAATGAGTTATTAACTAAAAATCAAAATCATGTACGACGTAAAAGTTTCACCCTTAGGCATCATGAAAAACAAAAGTGCCATTGATAATTGGGTCAATGGAATCGCCGAACAATGCGGAGCTAAAAACATACATTGGTGTGACGGCTCTCAAAAAGAATATGACAATTTATGCGAACTCTTGGTTAGAAAAGGCACCTTTATCAAATTAAATCAAGAAAAACGCCCCAATAGTTTCGCCTGTTTCAGCGACCCCAGCGATGTGGCTCGCGTAGAAGATAAAACCTTTATTTGTAGCCGTCGCAAAGAAGATGCAGGCCCCACCAACAACTGGATGGCTCCAGAAGAAATGAAACACATTCTCAACAATCTGCTCACCGATTCGATGCAAGGCAGAACGCTTTATGCAATCCCGTTTTGTATGGGTCCGTTGGGCTCTCCTTATGCAAGATACGGCGTTCAGGTTACCGATTCTGAATATGTGGTTGTCAACATGAAAATCATGACCCGCATGGGCGATGAAGTAATGCCCTATTTGCAAAGTGACAACTATGTAAAATGTATTCACACCATCGGCGCACCGCTCAAACCCGGTCAGGAAGATGACAAATGGCCGTGCAATCCCAACACCAAATACATTTCTCACTTTCCGGAAGAACGCATGGTTATTTCTTATGGTAGTGGCTACGGCGGAAACGCACTCATGGGCAAAAAATGTTTTGCGCTTCGTATTGCATCCGTAATGGCAAGGGAAGAAAATTGGTTGGCCGAACACATGCTCATCATGGGCGTCGAATCACCTGAAGGCGAAAAAACCTATCTGGGCGCAGCTTTTCCAAGTGCTTGTGGTAAAACAAACTTTGCCATGCTCATTCCACCCAAAGAAATGGAAGGATGGAAAGTAACCACCATCGGTGATGACATTGCTTGGGTACACGTCCGAAAAGACGGGAAATTAGCAGCCATCAACCCCGAATCTGGCTATTTTGGCGTAGCACCGGGCACCAACTACGAGACCAATCCCAATGCGATGGAATCTGTAAGAGCCAACTGTATTTTTACCAATGTAGCCATCACATCTGACGGAGATGTTTGGTGGGAAGGCATGACACCCGAACCGCCCAAAGGATTGACTGATTGGCATGGATTGCCATGGGATCCGAAAAGCGGAAAACCGGCTGCACATCCCAACTCAAGATTTACAGCTCCTGCATACCAAAACCCAGCCATCGACAGCGAATGGAACAACCCGAATGGTGTGCAAATTGAAGGTTTTGTTTTCGGCGGAAGAAGGACTACTACCGTGCCGCTCGTTTATCAATCTTTCAACTGGAATTTCGGGGTCTATCTTGCCACCACCATGGGAAGTGAAACCACCGCCGCCGCCTTTGGCGAAGTTGGTAAAGTGAGAAGAGACCCTTATGCCATGCTTCCTTTTATGGGCTACCACATCGGGGATTATGTAAATCATTGGTTGCAATTCGGTCGCGATTTGCAATCCACACCGCGTATTTTTGGCGTAAATTGGTTTAGAAAAGACGACAATGGCAAATTCCTTTGGCCGGGTTTTGGTGAAAACATGCGTGTTCTCAAATGGATTGTACAACGCATCAAAGGTCAAAATTCCGCCATCGAAAGTCCAATCGGTTGGATGCCGAGTTACAAAGATTTAGATTGGGCAGGATTGGAAAACTTCACCAAAGAAGATTTTGCAAAAATCATGGAAATAGATCGTGAACTCTGGAAAAAAGAATTGCTGTCTCACGAAGAGTTGTTTGAGAAAATGTATGACAAGCTCCCCAAAGAATTCTTCTTCATGCGCGAACTTTTGCTTTCATCATTGTGGCGCTCTCCCGAACATTGGGGAATGGAATCTGAATAAAATGAATCATTTAATTTTAAAATAAACGACCTGTTGCCTTAGATAGGAACGGGTCGTTTTGTGTAATCAGAACAGCTTATTCAACTTTTATAAAATTACCATGAATTGGTTTTTAGATTTGTTCCAATCGCAGAGCATCGCACAAACCGTAGTGGTTTATGGCTTGGTGATTTCTCTTGGAATTTGGTTTGGTAAAATTAAAATCTTTGGCGTTTCTTTAGGGGTGACTTGGGTCTTGTTTGTCGGGATTATTTTCTCGGCTTTCGGACTGACCATTCATCCGGAAACCGAACATTTTTTGAAGGAATTCGGATTGGTGCTCTTTGTTTATGCCATCGGATTATTGGTTGGTCCCGGTTTTTTCGTTTCACTTAAAAAATCAGGACTGCCTTCCAACTTGATGGCAATTGCCATCGTAGGTTTGGGGTTCTGCATCACTTTGATTTTGTTCTACTTGAGCAACACCGACATTTTTGTCATGACGGGCATCATGAGCGGCGCGGTCACAAATACGCCCGGACTCGGTGCCGCACAAGCAAGCCTGAGCAGCCTCAATCGGATGGATGTAGATTCTTCCATGATTACTTTGGCATACGCCGTTGCCTATCCGTTTGGCGTTTTCGGAATCATTGCTTCTTTTCTGATATTGAAAAAAATATTCAAAATAGATATCGACAAGGAGAACGAACTCCATCGCAAACTGGCCTTTTTGAAAAAAAACAAGGTGGTTTCTGTCCATCTTACCGTCGAAAACAAACAATTGGATGGGAAACAACTCCTTCAAATATTTGAAATGATTGAAGAACCCATCGTGGTTTCTCGCATGATGCACGATGGACAAATTCTCACACCCAAACCCAATCAAATCGTTTTTGAAGGTGACACACTTTTGATTGTCACTCAAAAAAATTTGTTGCCCAAACTCAAATTGTTGATTGGAGATGAAAGTTCGATTAATCTTAAAACCGAACCCGAAAGCAATTTAGTAGCCAACGAAGTAGTGGTGACCCGCAAAGAAGTAACCCACCACCGGATTGGTGGAATCCCCGAATTGCATCAGCATCATTTCACTTTGGTAAGGGTAAAACGTGCCGGCATCGAAATGATACCACATGGCAATTTATACCTACAATTAGGTGATGTTGTCCGCGTAGTGGGAACTGAAAACGGCGTGGCCAGAGTCACGGCGGCTTTGGGGAATTCTCTAAAAAAATTAGAAACTCCCGATTTAGCCCCCATCTTTTTTGGCATCGTGCTAGGAATCATCTTGGGAAGCATTCCGCTCTCCTTTCCCAACATTCCCATCCCCGTTAAAATCGGAATGGCAGGTGGTCCGCTGATTGCATCGCTTCTTTTGAGCCGCTATGGAAACAAACTTTATCTGAACAACTACACCACTTTTAGTGTCAACATGATGATACGCGAATTGGGTATTGCGCTTTTCTTAGCCAGTGTGGGTTTGAGCAGCGGACACAACCTAATGAAAGCCTTTACCGAAAATTCGGGTTGGTATTGGATTTTTTTCGGAATCGTTATTACCATAGTCCCATTGTTGACCGTTGGTTACATCGCCAAAAAATATTTCAAA
>PHDQ01000285.1 GCA_002841025.1 Bacteroidetes bacterium HGW-Bacteroidetes-13
ATTTGAGCAGCTGACAGCCCAACTATTGAATGGTGATGTCAACCTAAATGCATTTGATGGAAACGCGAAAGTTTATTGTGCCAATGGCAACATACATGCTTTTGTGATATCTGGATTGATTCGTGCCGAGTCGGAAGCCGGGAATTTTTTTTCAGAAAAGATTCCCGTTGGCAAAAATTTAATTTTTCTTAAAGCGTCTTCCGGCAACATCGATGTCCGAAAAACAAAATAATATGTTTAATTTTGTCGGCTTAATTACAAACGCCAAACAGCCGAAACGCAAATGTCTTTTAAAAAATCTTTCCTTCTGATTGTTTTGATTCTCATAGCCGATCAAATCAGTAAATTATACATCAAAACACATTTTGAATTGGGCGAAGGCGTTCGTGTTTTCGGATGGTTTAAAATCCTGTTTGTCGAGAACGAAGGAATGGCTTGGGGTGCCAAGATTCCGGGTGCCTACGGCAAATTATTTTTGACCGTTTTCCGATTGGTCGCGATTGTTGCAATTGGATATTGGCTTCTTGATTTGATAAAAAAACAAGCCCCGAAAATTGCCGTCGTTGCCGTTTCGCTCATCTTTGCCGGTGCTTTTGGCAACATCATCGATTCTGTTTTTTACGGGCTGATATTTTCTGATAGCTATCATCAAGTGGCAACTTTTTTGCCTGCGGAAGGCGGTTATGAAACCCTTTTTCACGGGAAAGTAGTCGATATGTTGTACTTCCCGCTTTTTGAAGGATATCTGCCCGAATGGATACCGTTTTTTGGCGGTAAATACTTCTCGTTTTTCGATCCGGTTTTTAATTTAGCAGACACCGCCATCAGCGTAGGAGTCGGACTTCTGTTGGTTTTCAACAAAAAAGCATTTCCAAAAGAAGAGGACAACACAAGTCTTGATGAAACCAAAGAATCTATTTCCTGATTCTTTCGCTCATTTGTACGGAAAGTGCAAATTTTTATTCAGGGTGGTAAACCATAACCTACTGCGATAGATTCATCATTAAAAGTGATGAAAAGTGTAAGATATTTTATAAAAAAAAGACTACTTTTGAATTAGGAAATTATTTATTTTAAAAATTATTAGCCATGGCATTAGAAATAACAGATGCAAACTTTGAAGAAGTTGTGTTGAAATCAGACAAACCCGTATTGGTTGACTTTTGGGCAGCTTGGTGCGGACCGTGTAGAATGGTCGGCCCAATTATTGAAGAAATCAGCAATGATTATAAAGACAAAGCCGTAGTCGGAAAAGTTGATGTGGATGCGCACCAACAATGGGCAGCCAAATACGGTGTCCGCAACATCCCAACTGTTTTGGTATTCTCCAAAGGCGAGTTAATCAACCGCCAAGTGGGTGTTTCTCCCAAAGCTGTGTACACCGAAGCATTGGATGCGTTGGTATAACTAAAATTTAAAAAAAATTGATTAGGTTTGACTGCTCGGTCAAACCTTTTTTTATTTCTGCGATGCAACTAAAAGAAGCCATCCAACAAACCTCCGGATTCGGAAACCTCCAACTCTTGGCCAATCAAGTCGTGGAAGGTTTTATCAGCGGCATACACAAAAGTCCGTTCAGGGGATTTTCGGCTGAATTTGCAGAACACAAAAGTTTCAATCCCGGCGATTCGACCCGATACATCGATTGGAAACACTACGCCAAGACGGACAGATTGTATGTCAAAACTTTTGAAGAAGAAACCAATCTGCGTTGCCATCTCATCATCGACAATTCTGCTTCGATGCATTATCCGATGTTGAAAACACAAACACTTCAAAACTATAATAAAATCGGATTTTCTGTTTTGGCGGCAGCTTCGTTGATGAATCTGCTCAAACGCCAGCGCGACGCAGTGGGTTTGAGTATTTATTCGGATAACTACACCTATTATTCTCCTGAGAAAGGAAGTGATCGACACCATCGAATGCTGTTGCAACAACTGGAAAACCTGCTTGAAAATCAGCAACCTTCCTCAACGGATACATTTACCTTTTTGCATCAAATTGCCGAAAAAATCAAACGCCGATCGCTGGTTTTTTTGTTTACCGACATGTTTCAAGCTGCGACAAACCCGGAACATCTGTTTGATGCGTTGAAACACCTGAAACACAACAAACACCAAGTAGTTTTGTTTCATGTGATTGACAAAACCACCGAGTTGGATTTTGACTTTGACAATACGCCCAAACGTTTTGTGGATGTAGAAACCGGGCAAAAAATCGATTTGTTTGCCGACAACATCAAAGAAATTTACAACCAAAAAATGCAAAAGTTTTACGATGCGTTGAAACTGCAATGCGCCAAATATCAAATCAGTTATGTGCAGTCTGACATTCACAATTCGCTGGAATTGATACTGTCAACCTATCTAAACAC
>PHDQ01000031.1 GCA_002841025.1 Bacteroidetes bacterium HGW-Bacteroidetes-13
GACAGTTTGTTTGGCAGAATTGATTCTTCAACGGTAAATCTGATTGTCAAAAATAAATTTAAGGACACGAACTTTGCGGGCTATTATCTTTGTGGACCTGAAGAAATGATTCATGTTGTGAAAGATGCTTTGTTGGCAAATAAAGTACCGAAAGAAGCCATTCATTTTGAATTGTTTACAACTTCAGAAGCGGAAACAATCCCTTCGACAACCCTCGCAAAGGGCAAAACCAAACTGACCGTTTATTTAGATGGCGAGACACACAGTCTCGAAATCAAACAAAATCACAGTGTGCTCGAATCGGTTTTGGAAGCCGGCATCGATGCGCCGTTTTCTTGTCAGGGTGGCGTGTGCAGTACCTGTATTGCTCGCGTCAAAGAGGGAAGTGCAGTCATGGCAAAAAACACCATACTCACCGATGGCGAAATTGCCGAAGGACTTACACTTACTTGCCAAGCACGAGCCACTTCAGACGCATTAACCATCGATTATGACGATGTGTAAAATATTGCCGTAAGGATTCCGATAAAATTACGTCACTCTTAGGGCTAAACATCTTTTATGTCAACTGCATTTCCATCAAAAACCGCTATTCTCATCTTTGCCAACTCGGCAGATGTGGAGTTGACGAGAAAGGTTTTGAGCTCGGATTGCAAAAAGGATTTACAACAATCTCTATTCAGAAAACTCAACGAACGCACGGTTCGCACGGCTCAAAAAACAGGGCTTCCCATTTTAATTTACTCCGAAAAAGAACAACGCGGCCATACATTCGGTGAGCGATTCACACTTGCGATTCAAGACGCTTTCTCCAAAGGTTTTGAACGCGTTATCACCATCGGAAACGACAGCCCGGAACTTACTCCTACGCAACTTCACAAAGCAAACCAAGCCTTAGAAAACGGTAAATTTGTACTCGGACCCAGTTGTGACGGTGGTTTCTACCTGATGGGAATCGACAGAGCATCTTTTCAAAAAACAGATTTTCTTAATTTTTCTTGGCAACAAAAATCGCTCTTTACCGAGTTGATGGATTTTGCCAAAGACGAAAATTTAGCTGTCGAAAAACTTTGTCCATTGGCTGACCTCGACCACGTTGGGGATTTAAAAAAACACGGAATTCTTTGGATACAAAAATTGAAAAGTCTTCGTGAAATTCTCTTGTCCATCGACCGTAAAGAAGTTGTTCAAAATTTAAATTTCTTCCTAAATATAATTACCCTTCGTTATCTTCAAATTTCTTTTAACAAGGGTTCTCCCATTTTCATTTTTTAGCAGCATTTTTTCTTAAAATTTTATAAACCATTGAAAGACATCCAATTGGATTTCTTTTTCAATTTATTTCGAATTGCTTAAAAAATGAAAAATATATTTACCTTATTCCTATTATTATGGGGTTTCTCCACCTACGCACAAGAAGATTTAACCGTTTTGGTGATAGATTATAAAACCAATCAGCCTGTTGGAAATGTGGAGGTTAAACTCAAAAACGACAGCCGTGGCTTTGAAGTGAGTCAAAAAACAAATGCGCAAGGCAAAACGGTGTTTTATGGCGTCCCGATAAACAACAACTATCAAGTCAACATTGATGCCTTTGGTGAATATGCCGAAAGCGTATCCGAAATTTTCGATTTGCGTTCCAACCAAGATCGCACCATTCAGATTTACTTGCTTCCTGCGGTTGCCTCAGAAGTTACCTTGAATGAGATAGTGTTGACCGGAAATACCTCAGCGCAAATCAACCGGAAAGATGCGGAAGTTTCCTTCGAGTTGTCCAACAAAGAAATTCAGGAATTGCCCATCGAAGGGCGAGACATCACGCGGGTTTTGTATCGTTTGCCCAACGTATCGCAAGCCACCGGATTTTTCTCCGAAGCGCCCAACGTGAGTATCAACGGTGCCAACGCACTCTTTACCAGTTATCTCATTGACGGCATGGACAACAACGAACGGTTTTTGGGCGGACAACGTTTTGCCATCCCGGTCGGATTTACGCGCAACATCACCGTGCTCACCAACAACTATTCGGCAGAATTTGGATTGACCAACAACGGGGTCATCAACATCACCACCAAATCGGGTAGCAACAAACTCACCGGTGAAGTGTTTTTTGTCACCCGACCCGGCCCGGACATCGACGGTAAAAGTAAATTTGCCCAACGCGACCTTTCAGGGAATCAAGTGAAAGACGGTTTTCAAAGGTATCAGCAAGGTTTTGCCATCGGCGGACCCATCATCAAAGACAAAACGTTTTTCTTTGTGAATGTTGAGCACACCATTGATAAAAAAGATAATTTATTGACTTCGCCGGATTTGGGTGTTAACGAATCGGTTCGAGGAGAAAATACCTTCACTTATTATTCTGCAAAAATAGACCACCAATGGTCGAGCCGACTGCGCTCGTCCTTGCGCGCCAACGTGGGCGATGTCACCATTGAACGCCAAGGCGGCGGACTCGAAGGCGGTACACAATTTCCTTCAGCCGGAAACTTTCAGGATCGGAATTCGATAAACATCGCTTTGAAAAACGATTATACCGGAGACCATTTTAGTTCGCAAACCAATTTGCAATATTCTCGTTTCAGATGGAATTTTGGTCGTCCGACGAACCCAAACGATCCGCAGGTGACCGTTTTGAATCCGAGTGAAGAAACCATCGCGGTATTGGGACACCCCGGCTTTGTGTTTGACGCAACGGAAAACACCTATCAATTTCAACAGCGATTAAAGTTTTACACCAAAAAACACACTTTCAAAACCGGTTTTGGCTTCATCAGCGGCGACCACAGTTTGTTGGGTGGTGGTAACGTGAATGGAAATTGGCGAGTCAAACTCAATCAGTCGCAAATGAATCAGTTGGCAACAAGCGGATTGGGCAGCGATTTGAATTTTGATGATTTACCATCAGACGTAGAAGTCATCAACTTTGATGTGGAATTGCGCGAGGCTTCTTTCGGAAAAACCCAAAATATCGTCTCGTTTTATGTGGAAGATGAATATGCTTTCAACAAACGACTCAACTTGACTTTCGGGCTACGCTACGACTACGACAATCTTTCGAAAGGTGGTAGTAACGATGGCGATTACAACAACATTTCACCTCGATTTAATTTCAATTACAAATTAGACAATCGAAGTACCATCCGGGGTGGATACGGTATTTTTTACGACAAAATCAATTACGCCATTTACAGCGATGCCTTGCAACAAAACACCAACACAGCAGATTATCGTTTGCAGTTGCAGGAATTTATCGATTTGGGAATTTTACCCGCCGGGACCGATTTGGACAAAATTACCTTTAACGGAAACCTGTCGGCGAGCCTTCAAAATGTGGACTACCTGAACGCGCCTTCAACAGAAAGTTTGCAAGCCCAACGCGAGACTGTTTTCAGCAACGAGAGACGCATCTTAAATCCGAACGGCTATAAAAATCCTTATACGCATCAGTTTGCCTTGGGTTATCAATTGCAAGTAGATAAAAACAAATTGTTTTTCGTGGATTTGGTACACAACCAATCGTTTAAAATGTTTCGGTTGCGCAACTTGAATGCGCCCGCACCTTTTCCGATTGACCCGAACAATGTTCAAATCCGCACCGTGGCAGAAGCCGACCAAACCCGCCCGATACCGATTGTGAATAACAGCGCAACTATCAATGGTCAAACGGTTACCGGTGTGGCGAGAAACGTGGTGATGACTGAAACAGAAGGGTCATCTCGGTATTATGCGATGAGTTTAAACCTTCAGAAAGATCGGGGTGAGGATGATTATGGCTACCGCATCAACTACACACTATCGAGTTTAGAAAACAACACGGAAGACATCAATTTCAGAGCATCCGACGGAAATAATTTTGGCAACGAATGGGGGCCGTCCATCAATGACCGAACGCACATCATCAACGCGATTTTCAACTATTATCCGGTCGATAATTTGACCTTGACCTTGGCGGGGCTTATTCAAAGCGGACAACCCATCAACCGAACGCCGGATGCCGCAGAATTTGGCACAGCCGATTTGAATGGTGATGGATCTTCGTTTGGCGATGCTTTTGTCGGCAACAGCGACCGCTATCCGGGTGAAAGCAGAAACAACGACCGATTGCCATGGTCAAACACCTTTGATGTTTCGGTGTTGTACAACCTGAATTTTTTGAGCAATAAGTTGGAATTCAGTGCCAATATTTTTAATCTATTCAACGCGCAAAATCTCAGCGGCTTCAGCAACAACGCCACGCAGAGCAATCAGATTCAGACCGGCCCGCGTTCGTCCGGAAGAATCGTACAAAAAAATGCCGGACCGCCGAGACAGTTTCAGTTTGGCTTGCGGTATTTGTTTTAAAATTAAAAAAATAAACCTGAAGGGTTTTTAAAACCCTTCAGGTTTAAAAAAATAGATATGAAAAAAATATTTTTAGTTGTTTTATTGATTTTTATTGCAGCCTGTAAACAGGATAAAAAACCGGCTACATCTGATTTTGAAGCCATGTCTTGGGAAGAAATTGAACAAGCCGGAAAAGGGAAATCAGTCACGATGATGATGTGGAGCGGCGATCCGAAGATTAATGCCTATATGAAAAATTTTATTGTACCCAAAGTAAAAAAAGAACACAACATTGACCTGCAAATAGTCAGCGGGCAAGGTGCTGCCATCGTTCAGTTGTTGATGACCGAAAAATTGGCCAATAAATCGGCAAGCGATGTCGATTTGGTTTGGATAAACGGAGAAACCTTTTATCAAATCCGGCAAATAGATGGCTTGTATGGTCCTTGGACGGATTTGATTCCCAATTCAAAATACATCAATTTCAGCAACCCGTTTATCGGTATCGATTTTCAGCAACCCACAGAAGGTTTTGAGCTACCTTGGGGAAACGTTCAAATGACCTTGATTTATGATCGTCAAAAAGTTCAAAATCCCCCGAAAACGAGAGCCGAATTATTAGAATTTGTAAAGAAACATCCGGGCACTTTTACTTTTGATAATCAATTCACCGGACTGACCTTTTTAAAAGCGTTACTGATTGATATTGCGGGTGGAAACAACGCACTTTCCGGTGATTTTGATGAAAAAAAATACAACCAATACAGTGCTGAGCTTTGGAAATACATCAAACAAATAAAGCCCTATTTGTGGAATAAAGGTGAGGTTTTCCCGGAAAATGTCGCGCAGATGCACCAACTTTTTGCAAGCGGCGAATTGTGGTTTACCATGAGCAACAACGATGCCGAGGTTGACAACAAAATAGCCGAAGGTTTATTCCCGGAAACAGCGCGCGCCTACGTTCCTGATTTTGGTACGATTCAAAATTCGCACTACCTTGGCATTACCAAACTTTCCGGGAAAAAAGCTGCTGCAATGCTTGTAGCCAATACCATGGTTTCATTTGAAGCACAACTCGAAAAAATGAATCCGGAGATTTGGGGCGATGGTACCGTATTGAGTTTGGACAAACTAACGAACTTTCAAAAAAATGCTTTTGAAAACATCCCGCAACGAAAATTTGCCCCAAAAAGAAGCGAAATTCAAGACAAAGCACTGATGGAATTGGCGCCGGAATATATGATTAGGCTGGCGGATGACTTTAGGAAGGAAATTATAAATAAATAATAAAAACCCGTAAGGTTTTTAAAACCTTATGGGTTTAAGATTTAATAATAAAATGAACAACAGCAAGCTCTTTAAAGGACTTTTCCTCGCCATCGTAGTTTTACCGGTGGCATCGGGTTTGGTGTATGCTTTTTTGTTTAGTTTAGGAATTATAGGCGTTTTAAACAAGGGATTTCATTGGGATGTTTGGCAAACTGTTTTGTTTGACAAGCCTTTTTGGGTCAGTTTTGGCTACAGTTTATATGTCGCGTTGCTAAGTGTGGCAATAAGCTTAAGTGTTGCGTTGACCATAGCCTTGAGTTGGCAAAAGAAGTTGCAAAAAGGACTGCTATCAAACGTCATTTACTTACCGCTTTGTTTCCCGGCAACCGTAATGGCTTTTTTTAGCTTTCAGTTATTGGCTAAATCGGGCTTACTTTCTCGTATTGGTTACCAACTGGGATTCATCAAGGAGATCAACGATTTTCCGGTTTTGATAAAAGATGCCTACGGAATGGGCATTATTTTCACGTCCGTGCTTTTGATTACACCTTTTTTCATCATCTTGTTTTCCAATTTGTATCAAAGTGAAAAAATAGCTTCCTACGTAAATTTGGCCAAGACTTTAGGCGCATCAAACAGGCAAATTTTACAAAAAGTGATGGTGCCTATTTTGCTGAAACGCGCGTCTATCACCATTTATTTGTTTGTCATATTTGTGATGGGAAGCTATGAAGTCCCACTGCTTTTGGGACGACAAAATCCGCAGATGATTTCTGTAGCGGTGTTGCAAAAAATACAGCGATTTAACCTTTACGATATGCCGCAAGGTTATGCGATGAGTATGCTTTATGTACTACTCATCATGTTGATATTGTTGATTATATACATTAAAAATTCGAATTTATTCAAAACCCAAAACAGCTGATGCGCAAAAAAGTTTTGCAATATTTATTTATGCTTTCCATCGGTTTTCCCTTGGCATTTTTGCTGTTGCTGTCATTGGGCAGACGCTGGTCTTTCCCCAGTGTTTTTCCTCAAGAATTGTCGTTTGTCAATTGGGAATTATTACATCAAAGTGATGACCGACTTTTTCAAACCTTCTTTCTGTCTATGGCCATTTCGTTGGTGGTTTCGCTTATGGTAACAAGCTTAGCTTTTGTAGTATCAAAAGAAATTGCTTACAGCAAATACCGAAATACCTTTTTGTTTTTGGCGTACATTCCGTATTTGCTATCGCCGGTGATCTTGGCAGTTATTTTTCAATATTTCTTTATCATCTCCAATCTTACAGGTACGTTTTTGGGTGTCGTAATTGCCCAGTTTCTTATTGCTTTCCCGTTTGGCGTGCTCATCTACGTAAATTTTTGGAACAAGCAAATAAAGGAATTGGAAAACTTGAGTTATACGTTGGGTGGAAATCGCTGGCAAACCTTTAGAAAAGTACTGTTGCCACTTTCTAAAAATGCGATTGTATTGTGCTTTTTTCAAGTGTTTTTAATTTCGTGGTTTGAATACGGTTTAACCAACCTTATTGGGGTCGGAAAAATTAAAACCCTAACCGTAAGTGTGTTTAATTTTATCAACGAAGCCAATATATTTTATGCGGCTTTGGCGAGCTGTTTGTTGGTTATTCCGCCGATGATGCTGTTGTATATCAACAAGCGATTTATATTTATAAAACGATGAAAAAGTTTGCTATTCACCAAAAACACTGCTTTTCAGTGAATACGTTCACCAAAGTGTATGATTTTTGGGGAATAGAAATTAAAAACAGTAATTTAGAATAAAAAAATGCAACCGCTACTCCACATACAAAACCTATCAAAAACCTTCGGAAACGAACGGGTATTGGCAGATGTCAACTTGCATTTGGCTCAACATAAAGTATTGAGTTTGTTGGGCTCATCGGGTAGTGGAAAAACCACCTTATTAAAAATTATTGCAGGATTGGAACAACCATCTTCAGGCGAAATATTTTTAAACGAAACCGAAATCAGCCAGCAACCACCACAAAATCGAAACATTGTTTATCTCTATCAGGAGGCCTTACTTTTTCCGCATTTCAATGTATATGAAAATATCGCCTTTGGTTTGCGACTCAAGAAGCAAAGCAATCAGGCGATTAAAGAAAAAGTACAACAAATGCTTCATTATTTAGACATTGAAAAACACGCGGAAAAAATGCCCAATCAACTTTCCGGTGGACAAAAACAACGGGTTTCTTTTGGCAGGGCAATGGTTGTTGAACCCAAACTTTTATTGCTTGACGAACCTTTTGGTGCTTTAGACAGCAACACCAGACAAAAAATGCAGTCTTTGTTTATAAAACTTGTCGAGCAGTTAAAAATATCGGCACTTTTTGTAACCCACGATTTAAAAGAAGCCATCATTATGGGAGACAGCATCGGCAAAATTCAAAAGGGGAAATTGATACAATATGAAAGTAAACAAGCGTTTTTTGAGGATGAAACTTCGGGCGTGAAAAATGAAGTTGACTTTTGGAAAGGGATTAAATAGTATCTAAACCAGACCAGAAAGGTTAAAGAAAGGTAAAATTAGACCTGAAAGGTTTTGAAAACCTTTCAGGTCTATAAAAGTTAAAAAAATGGGATATGAAATATTAGAAGAAGATTGTTTCTACCATATTTACAATCGGGGAAATAATAAAGAAGATCTTTTTAAAAGAGAGGAAAACTATTATTACTTCTTGAAACTGATGCAAAAACATCTCGTTCCTCATTTTAATGTTTTTGCCTATGTGTTGATGCCAAATCATTTTCATTTAATCCTTCAGGTTGCTTGTGAATCTTCAATTGCACCTCAAAAGCTTTCCAACTTTTTCAACGCTTACTCGAAAGCCATTAACAAAGCTTTTTTCAGAACCGGGAGTTTATTTCAAAAACCATTTCAGCGAAAGAAGATTAATGACGAAAACTATTTGAGAAACACAATAATTTATGTTCATCTAAATCCACAAAATCACGGCTTTGTTGATAATTTTGAAAAATATAAATTTTCTTCTTTCCAGATTTATAAAAATGAAGAACAAACATTTCTATGTAAAGGACAAACCATTGAACTGTTTGATGATTTAGAGAATTTTATTTGTTGTCATAGAACATTTAATAATGAAAATTTTAAAGATGATTTTAATTAGATAAAACCAGACCTGAAAGGTTTTGAAAACCTTTCAGGTCTAAAGAAAGGTTAAAGAAAGGTAAAACCAGACCTGAAAGGTTTTCAAAACCTTTCAGGTCTAAATAAAATAAAAATGAATCAAAACTTCAACCACATACAATCCGTCTATTGGGTGTTTACCCAACTCTGCAACGACGATTGCGACCATTGCTACAACGACAGCAGTCCCTTTGGCGCGCGCATATCCAAAGAAGATTGTATGGCCATTATCGATAATTTACCCGATAAAATAGATCGCCTCATTTTAAGTGGTGGCGAACCCTTAGCAGACCGCAAATTGCTCTACGCCATTTTAGATAAAGTACACGAAAAATACCAAGGCAAAACCCAAATAATGCTGCAAACAAACGGCGATTTGCTCAACAAAGAACGCCTGGAAAAACTCATTGCAAAAGGCGTTACTCGTTTTGACATTGCCAGCATTGACCGCTACCACAAACACGCCGGCAACCGCCTGATGCAACTGGCAGATTTGTTTGAAAGTTGCGGCGTAAATGGCGACGACAAAGACCCTTTGGTAGATAGCAATTATTTAACCAACAAAAATTTGAGTTGGGGTTATTGGGGTGCCAACGAAGAAATGTGGATTGGCGGCAATTGGGCGCGTGGCAAAGCCTTAAAAAATGATATTTGGCACAAAGACCCCAATCATAATTTTTGCACGATTTTATCGGGTGCACGTAATTTTTTAGGTGGTTATGACGATATTCCGCAGGAAATCAGCATACAGTTGTGGCGCATCAATCCGTGTTGCCCGGGCACGCACTTCCCGATGGGCGACGCCCGAAAACAAAAAGTGGCAGAGGTTTTGCAACGCGCTTCACAAAACACCGTTTTTAAAATGCTCAACGAGGGTGAACCCCTAAAAATGGGACTTCATTTAGGTGTTTCAATAGAAGAAGCCAAAGCAAAAAACGAAGAACTCAAAAACATTTGCCTCTATTGCGACCATTTTATGAAATGCCACAAAGACGAGATTTTTGATAAAAATGGCGTGAAGGTAACGGATGCTTAGTCTTATAGATTAAGCAAAAACACTCCGAAAATCGCAACGATAAAATAGCAGGTAATGGTCAACGCACCGGCGTAATCTTTGGCTACCCTTTGCCCGAAAAGCAACATCAACAATGCCAAACAAGAGGTTACCGCACCCAACAATCCTACACTTGGGTTGTTGTTGACGATGAGTTCAAACACGCCGATACCGCTTAAAATTCCGGCGAGAAATTCAACAACTAAAATGGTGAGCAACAAAACACGAACCCAATTGCGCAGCGGTGTTTTAGAAAAATGTGCTTTGACAAAATTCAAATTACCAGTCCAGTTACGGAGCTTGTCAAATCCCGATTGCAGAAATGTAATCAAAAGAAATAACAGAATCAGGATTTCGGTAATATTAGAAGTAATGTTGTTCATAGCTAATCGTTCTGTTTTTGATGCAACAATCGAGTCAGTTTAAGTGATAAATCCGTCAGGACAATCTTTGCATTTCCGTTTCTTTCGATGTGAAGTTCAGCAGTTTGCAAAGCTTCGTAGATGTCAAAAATATTACCCGAATGGACAAATGGCGCAAATTTATTGAGGTCAAACTTGCCGTTCTTAGACTGATAAAACACCAATTCCTTACAATCTCTATTGATTAATATTGCTTGCCGGAACATTTCCGTGCAAAACCCCAGAAATTTCTTTTGGGTTTCTCTCCCCGTTGTTGCCAATTCTTCCGCCCATTCAATCAATCCGAGGACAGATGACTTGTTTCCTTTGGCACCAAAAGCCAGTCGAACCCAGCGTACAAATCGATCCTCAAAACCATCACCTTCCGCATCCGGGTTGAGCAATTGAATAGCTTTGTTCAAATTTCCATCCGCTTGAATGGCAATTTGACGGGCATCAAAAGGTGTGCATTGAAATTTTTCAACGAGATATTTTTCAACCACAACTTCGGGAAATTTAGGAATCCGAATAATCTGACAGCGAGATTGGATAGTCTGCAACAATTGGTTTTCGTCTGCACTGATCAAAACAAGCAGCGTTTGTTGCGGCGGCTCTTCTATGAGTTTCAAAAGTTTGTTGGCGGCTTCGGTATTCATTTTCTCCGCCATCCAAATCAGCATAATTTTGTATCCGCCTTCATAGGACTTGAGCGATAATTTTCGGATTACGTCGTGTGAGTCTTCTACCCGAATAAAGCCTTGTTTTTTTTCGATTCCCAAATGCTGATACCAATCGTACAAGCTGCCAAAAGGTTGTGTTTTGATAAATTGTCGCCATTGGGGTAAAAACGCATCGGAAACCGCATTTGTTTTGATGTCTTGATTGGTGGCAGATGGAAACACAAAATGAAGATCGGGGTGAACGAGGTTTTCGCATTTTTGAAGACAGAGACGCCAAGCTTCCGAGCCTTCTTCGTGTGTTAGCAACAACACTTGAGAAGCATAAGCCAACGCCAATTGCAGAGTGCCAGAACCTTCTTCGCCCACAAAAAGTTGCGCGTGCGGAATTCTGCCTTGCGAGGCACTTAGTGCCAAGTGATTTTTGAGATTTTCGTGGCCTGGAACGTCTTTTAATTGCATCTCACAAAGGTATTTTATTTGTTGAGCCGGAACAAAAAAAGATTTTGAAAGAAAGTTCTTTTCAAAATTTATAAATTCGAGTTGGGGTCACACAAAAATCCAAACGGACATCGGTGGGTAAAACATCGTCAACTTGATTATCCGCTTCAAAAAACGACCAACCTACTTTGATGACTTCAGCTCGGCAGTTGCGCAAAAATCGATCGTAAAACCCTTTGCCATAACCCACTCGATTTCCAATTTTATCAAAAGCCAAAAGGGGGACAAAAACTACATCAATTTCTTTTTCATCAATTTGTAAATCGCTAATCGGCTCGGGAATGCCATATTTTCCTTCCGTGATTGGCGTGTCGGGTGTCAGTTTGAAATGCGTTAAAGTTCCGGTCTGATGATTTGATTTGGAAACGATGACATTTTTGTTATTCTGAAACAGCCATTTAATAAGTTGTTGGGTTTGGGGCTCATTTTGTTTTTCAATCGACAGGAAAACATGATAGTTTGTTGAATTCCAGATTGTTAGTTTTTCGGATTGTATGACCAATTGCCGGCTCAATTCATGGGTTTCAGAAGCTGTAAGTGCCTTTCTTTTCTGTTTGTATAAATTTCTCAAAGTTTTTTTGTCCATGATTGCGCAATGAAAAAGATTTTGAGGTTGAAAACAACAAGCGGTTATTTTTTTAAAAAATCGGTTGCCAAATGATAAATCGCATCACCTTGATAGACAATCGGCGAGTGATTGGCGTTGATGATGAAACCGTCGTGGGTCGATTTTACCAAGTGATTAATCTTTCCGTAAGGGTCGGTAATCGAGGCTAAAATCTCTCCTTTTCTTACCTGTTTTCCCGCTTCGGTTTGGTTGTGTAACAAGCCGGAATGTTTGGCACGAACCCAGGTAGAATTTTCGATATAAATGGTATTTGCATTCGGTTTGCTCGGTTTTATTTTTGGTGATAACATTTCCAAATGATGCAATACCCGTTTGATGCCCTCCACACCCTCTTTACAAATCGAATCGTTGATGTCATCTGTTTTCCCACCTTCAAACAACAGCATGTCTATGCCGAATTTATCGCAGGTGCTTCGAAAGGTTTTGGGTATATTCTTACTGTTCACAGTGAACGATGCTTGAAAAATATCTGCCAATTTCATCAATTTTTCATTTTGAAAATCGAGCCTTACTTGAGGTGCGTTGAATCGCTGTGCACCGCCGGTATGAAAATCAAAACAGTAATGAACTTTCGGCAGTACTTCTGCGACAATTTGGTGTGCAAAACGACCGGCCAACGAACCATTTTTGGAGCCGGGAAAAACCCGATTTAGGTCGCGCCCATCCGGAAAAGCACGCGAGCGGTTGACAAAGCCAAATACATTGACGATTGGTATGCAAATGACCGTTCCTTTGGCAGGTTTGTTTATTTTTTTGTGGACTACTTGTCGGACAATTTCGATGCCGTTGATTTCATCGCCGTGTATGCCTGCCGTAATCAAAACCACCGGCCCCGGATTGGTCGATCGCTCAACAATAATTGGGATGCTAAGCTTGGTAGTGGTATGAAGTTTGGCTATTTCCAAATAGATGGTTCGACATTCACCCGCCGCGATTCGTTCGCCAAAAAGACTCAAATAATCTTGACCGTTTTTTCCCATATCTTACACGTTTCGTTCGATGTATCGGATGATGGTTTTGGCAATGTCTTTCCCGGTAGCTGCTTCAATTCCTTCTAATCCGGGTGAGGAATTAACCTCGAGAATCAGCGGCCCGCGAGACGACTGAAGCATATCGACCCCGGCTACGCCCAAGCCCATCGCTTTTGCCGCTTTGATGGCTACATTTTCTTCTTCGTCCGTCAGTTCGACCACAGAAGCGGATCCTCCTCTGTGCAAATTAGACCGAAATTCGCCTTCCTTGCCTTGACGTTTCATCGCGCCAACCACATGTCCATCAACCACAAATGCTCGAATATCGGCTCCGCCTGCTTCTTTGATAAATTCTTGCACAATCACACGTGCTTGCAAGCCGTTGAACGCTTCGATGACAGACTCTGCCGCGTTGTCGGTTTCTGCCAATACCACACCTAAACCTTGTGTTCCTTCTAATAATTTTATAATGACCGGTGCGCCTCCTACTTGTGCGATGATTTCCTGTACATTGCGCGAATAATTGGTGAAAACTGTTTTGGGCAATCCCAATCCGGCGCGGCTGAGTACCTGAAGACTTCGCAACTTATCGCGAGACCGAACCAAGGCTTGCGATTCGACCGTGGTGAAAATGTGCATCATCTCAAATTGTCTGACGACTGCTGTACCGTAGAAAGTGATAGAAGCACCTATCCGCGGAATGACCGCTTGAATATCATTCAGATGTCTGCCTTTGTAATAAATCTCCGGTTTCTTTTTTTCGATGACGATATCACAACGAAGCGGGTCGATGATTTCGACCTGATGTCCGCGCTTTTGACCCGCTTCCACCAAGCGTTTGGTAGAATACAAATCAGAATTTCTTGATAATATAACGATGTTCATGAGATACTTCTTTTCTTATTTTTTTGAAAGGTTTACTTGTGATGAGTCTATGACAAACTTTCCGGACAAAAATTTTCTGCCCAAAAGTGCCGGATAGCGCATGCTTTTTCTTTTTGCAAGTGTAAGACTTATCTTGTATTTTTTTTGAAAAAAAATGATGGTTGTTTTGATTTTATATCTTTTTTGAAGCACACCGTTGCTGCTTTTGACGGACGTGGTCTTATAATCCTCAAAAACAAGGGTTTGCTTTTGGGGTGAATCTTTGGTGACTTCACCAAACTCACAATATAGTTTGCCGTTTTTTTCAGTGATTTTTCGGTAATGTATAGAACTTGTGTATGCGCCGGTATCTATTTTGACTGGCACAACTGTCAAACCCAAATCCGGAAAGTCGGCAGTTTCTACACGACCGATTAGCTTTTTTGTCATCATCCAAAGTTAAGAGGAAATGTGGTTTGATTCTAACCCAAATCAAAAAACTATTCCCGGACGGCCACGGCCACTTTTGAGTCGGCTGTTCCGTAATACAGAAATGATTGGTTGTTGAGAAAAACCAATCCTTCTACGAAACAAACATCGTTTACTTCGCCTATTTTTTCATAATCCTTATCTGGATGAATGAAATAAGAGGCTTCTCGATCAATCAGTTTAACCGGATTTTCTTTGTCAAACAAGGCTTGTCCGGCGGCATAAGTGAATTTTGGCAGTTGCGAATCGTTAAAGTTGGCCGCATTGCTCGCGTTGTAAATCAAGAGAATGCCTGCTTCTTGCAACAAAGCGAATGGGCCGGGCTCAACCAATCTGCTGTCAAAATAACCCGGTCGCGGATGCAAGACTGAAATCATGTTTTGATTTTCCTCATTAACCGCGATTGTCCAATGAATCAAATCGTCTGAATATGCGATGGATAGTTGGGTGTCTCCAAAATACATCCAATATTTTCCGTCAATCTTGGTTGCGATTACCTTGTCACCAGCTTTTTTGCAGACAATCGCACCGGATTTGGACCATTCATCAATGTATTTTTCAGTATTGAAAGCGAGTCCTTTTTTCTCCCAAGTGACTAAATCTTTGGACGTCGCCAAGGCTAAACGAGCGGTTTTCCCATCGTAGGCCGTGTAGGTCATGAGGTAAGTTCCATCTTCGCGCTCGACGATTCGAGGATCTTCTACACCATCAAAATAGCAAGTGGTACAACCTTTGGGCTGCGGGATTCCCGCTTGTTTGTTCAGGTTCCATTCATAAATTTTCATGTCGTCATTATCCGGGTAAAACACAGGTTGGGGAGACTTTTCAAAATGCAATCCATCCGAACTGATGGCCAAGCCGATTCGGGAAGTTCCCGTTGGGTCTTGAGCGCGATAAAACAAATAGACTTTTCCGTCTTTGACAACTGCTGACGGATTTAAAGTGTTTCGCGCTTCCCATGCCACTTCTTGTCCGGATATCGGGCAAACAAACTTACTTTCGGCAGTTGGTTTTAATATCGGATTGATGCTGTCAGCTTTTTGAAATCCTTCCATCACCCAACTTTTCGTGCTGAATTCAAGTTTTTGTGCCGATTCATTTTTACAACCGACAGAGATTAGCAATAAAACAAAAAAAGAAAGGCGAATGTTTTTCATGAGATTATTCCATAAGAGATAAATAGATTCCATTGATATTTTTTTTCTTAATTCCAAAGATATATTAAATCAAGCTTTCTAATGTTATCATCCACGCTGACGACGTGTTAAATTACTTTCTGCCATCGTTGTGATTTGGTTCGCTTGCGTTCACATCAAAAAGTCCTAATTTTGTTGGATGCCGGAAACAGTCCTCTCCATCCAAATTCAAACCCTGCCCGAACTTCCCGGGGTGTATCAATATTT
>PHDQ01000286.1 GCA_002841025.1 Bacteroidetes bacterium HGW-Bacteroidetes-13
CACATCAGCTCGTTTATGCTGGGGAAAACCGTTCTTGAAATCGAGAAAAACGAAAAGAACATTTTTGACATGGCGGGCAGTGGTTTCGGCTCTACCGTTCGGTTGGCAAAAAGTTCGCCGGCCATGTGGACACCGATTTTTGTACAAAATAAAAAGAACGTTTTGACTGCCTTGGACGAATACATATTAAATTTGCAAGAATTCCGAAAAATGATTGCCGAGGAAGACATCGACGGAATATTTCAGGATATGCAAAACACCAACCACATCAGAGAAGTATTGAAAGGAATTTATAACGAAGTATAATTAGAAACAAAATCATAAAAATGAAAAACAACAAAGAATTCAGAACCTGGTTAGACAAGATGAATTTGTCTCATCCGCTATTGATAGCCGGCCCTTGCAGTGCAGAAACCGAACAGCAAGTGTTGGATACGGCACATCAACTCAAAGATACCGACACCACTGTTTTCAGAGCGGGTATTTGGAAACCGCGCACACGGCCGGGTATGTTTGAAGGTGTGGGAGCCATCGGACTCAAATGGATGAAGCGAGCCAAAGAAGAAACCGGACTGATGATGGCAACCGAAGTTGCCAACACAGCGCATGTAGATTTGGCATTGGAACACGACATCGATGTGTTGTGGATCGGTGCGCGCACAACGGTGAGTCCGTTTAATGTGCAAGAAATTGCCGAAGCTTTGAGAGGTACCGACAAAATCGTACTAATCAAAAATCCGGTCAATCCGGACTTGTCACTTTGGTTGGGAGCTGTTGAGCGAATCTACAAAGCCGACATCAAAAACATCGGTGTCATTCACCGCGGTTTTTCGGCTTATCAAAAAACGAAATACCGGAACAACCCGGAATGGCAATTGGCCATCGAATTGCAAAATCAATTTCCCGATTTACCCTTGATATGTGACCCTTCTCACATCGGTGGCAAACGCGATATGATTTTTGACATCAGCCAAACGGCACTAGACCTCAACTACGATGGATTGATTATCGAAACCCATCCCGATCCGGACAACGCTTGGAGCGATGCCAGCCAGCAAGTAACCCCGAAACGGTTGATTCAGATTACCAAAGAGTTGAAAGTGAGAAAAGAAACCGGAGAAGGACAAGATTATTTGCAAAAACTGCAAAAACTCAGAACCAAAATAGACACACTCGACGATCAGTTGCTTCACATGCTATCGGAAAGAATGAACATATCCACGGAAATCGGAAAAGTAAAAAAATCGCAAAACGTTGCCATTCTCCAAACCGGACGTTGGAATGAAATCCTTGGTAAAATGATACTCGAAGGAGAGCAATTGGGCTTGAGTGAGGAATTTGTGTTGCGCATCTTCAAAGCCATTCACCAAGAGTCTATTAACAAACAAGCGAAGATTTTGGATAATTAGGCATGTAGAACATCTCCCCTAAATCCCCTCTTCAAAGAGGGGACTTTAAAATCAGTCAATAGATTGTTGGCTCTACAAATAGACTACTTAATGCTTTTGAGTGATTGGACAGCGTCTCAAAGAGGGGACTTTAAAGTCAGTCAATAGATTGTTGGCTCTACAAATAGACTACTTAATGCTTTTGGGTGATTGGACAGCGTCTCAAAGAGGGAACTTAAGATCTGCAGGTAGATTTGACACCCAAAGAAGATATTTTAAATTGAAAGAATTACTTTTAAGAATTGGCAAACAGAATTATTCCATACCGAAAGGATTTGAAGTTGCTGGCGCAGGAGCTTAGAAAAAATCAAACACCCGCGGAGCAATCGTTATGGGAGCGGATTCGTAAAAAACAATTGGGTGCTGAATTTCATCGACAGGTTCCCATACTCGATTACATCGTTGATTTTTACTGTCATGAAATAGGACTCGCCATTGAAGTTGATGGATTGATTCACGAAACACAATTTTTGGAAGACGCAAAGAGACAGGGAAAAATGGAGGAGCAAGGTGTTAAGTTTTTGAGATATACCAATCAGGAAATTTATGAAGATTTGGAAAGCATTTTAGAGGGTATAAAAGAGGTGGTTCGTGCGTCGGCATAGGTGACATTCATAACATCCCCCCTAAATCCCCTTTTCAAAGAGGGGGCTTAAAGCAGGTAAGTAGATTGTGGTTCTACAAAGTGCAGGGTAGTAGAATAGCTTTTTAATGAGTGGGCTTTAAAAAGAAGCAGAAAAAAATCGGTTTTAATTGTACTTTTGAGGCAATTAAAAATCCCATAAACTTCGATGACCGGACTCGTATATAAATCTACTGGCAGCAATTACTGGGTGAAAACCGCTTCTGGAGTGTTATTTGAATGTAGAATCAAAGG
>PHDQ01000032.1 GCA_002841025.1 Bacteroidetes bacterium HGW-Bacteroidetes-13
GTGTAGTCAACAATTTCAGCCGATGTATGTTCACAGACTCTCCGCAGCGCCTCTTCTGCATTTTCGATGATTAATTCTTCACCAAAAACGTTGATATGGTGTTTGGTACGGCCAGTGATTTTGATTCGATAGGGGTTCAAACTCGTAAAGCGGATGGTGTCACCGATAAGATAACGCCACAAACCCGCGTTGGTGGTTATCACCAAGGCATAATTTTTTCCGATTTCGACTTCCCAAAGCGGAATAGTCTTTTCTGCGGAAGTTCCATAGGTATCCATGGGAATAAATTCATAAAAAATACCGTAATCCAACATCAGCATAAGGTCTTTTGAATGGTTGGAATCTTGTACTGCAAAAAAGCCCTCCGAGGCGTTGTATATTTCGTAATATTTAAAATTTCTTTTGGGAATTATTTTTTGATATTGCTCGATATATGGGTCAAAACTTACTCCCCCGTGAAAATAGACTTCCAAATTCTCCCAAACTTCCAGCAAGTTTTGTTTTCCGGTCGTTTCCATCACTTGATGCAGCAAAACCAACATCCAGGAAGGCACGCCGGCCATGCTGGTCACGTTTTCTTTAATCGATTCATTGACAATGGCTTGAAGTTTGGTTTCCCAATCGTTCATCAATGAAACTTTGCTGTTTGGTGTGCTGCTCATCGTCGCCCAAATAGGCATGTTGTCAATCAAAATTGCCGACAAATCGCCGAAGGTAGTGCCGTTTTCCCGATACAATTGTTTACTGCCTCCCAGACGGAGACTCTTGCCTGTGAAAAGCTGTGAGTCCGGGTTGTTATTCAAATAGATGCACAACAAATCTTTGGCCGCAGCATAATGACAATCCTCTAGCGATTGTTCGCTCACCGGAATAAATTTGCTTTTGGCATTGGAAGTGCCGCTCGATTTTGCAAACCAACGGATGGGTGTAGGCCAAAAAATGTTGTTTTCTCCCAAACGGGCACGCTCAATGGTGGGTTCAATTTCTTCGTATCGACAAACCGGTACCTGTCGGGCAAATTTTTCATAGCTGTCGATTTCCGAAAAATGATGCATTTTGCCACATTCTGTGTTTTGTGCTAATTCTATCAAACCCATGAGTAATTCGTTTTGAACTTCTGCCGGATATTTCAAAAACAACTCCATCTGATGGAATCTCTTTTTGAGAAACCATGAGGCTATCGAATTGACAATCAAGAAAGACATTTAATTGGGTTGGTTTAGTTTGTTGGGATGTATGCTGTTGATTGTGTATAGGCTTGCTTTGTATTAAAAATTATCAAATTCTAAAAACACCGATTGTTTGGACATTTCATTTTTAACAATTCGGTATATTCGGTCAATTTTTTATAAATTTATCAAAAATAAACCTATCAAATTTAAACAAATTTTAATCAAAAACAAGCATCATGCAGATTACGGGTACGCTTCATAAAATGAAAACGGAATGGGCAACGCCTGTAAAGTATTATCAAGTTTTTGAAGATGAGTTTGTTGCGCTCAATCAACTGATAGGACAAGAACTTTCCATCAACTTTGAAGGTTACGAATGTTTGAGCTGCGGTCTTCACAAAAAGATTTTCAGACAAGGATATTGTTATGATTGCTATCAAAAGATTCCTGAGGCGGGCGATTGGATTTTCAGACCCGAACTCAGCAAAGCGCATTTAGATATAGAAGATCGCGATTTGGTATATGAAACCAAAGTACAACTTCAGCCTCACATTGTTTACTTGGCACTTTCAGGCGGACTCAAAGTCGGTGTTACGCGAAAAACGCAAGTCCCTACCCGGTGGATTGACCAAGGTGCTTCCGCTGCTTTGGTGCTTTTGGAAGTGCCGAACCGCTATTTGGCCGGAATAACCGAGGTTGCAATCAAAGAACATTTGTCTGACAAAACCAATTGGCGATTGATGTTGCAAAACATGGATTCTCATGAAAATCTGACGGAAATCAGAAATTCCATGAAGCAATATTTGCCCGAAGAAGCGTTGATTTATTTTGATGAAGCAGTGACAGATTCATACCAAATCACTTACCCGGTGATGACATACCCCACCAAAATCAATTCACTGAATTTAGAAAAAACATCAAGTTTTAAAGGACGATTGATTGGCATTCGCGGACAATATCTGATGTTTGAGAACGGTATTGTTTTCAATGTGCGAAACCACGAAGGCTTTGTGGTAAGTTTGGAAATTTAACCAAGTTAAAGTGTGCGTTCAGCTACTTCTTTGGCTTTTCGAAGTTTGTAGGCAGACCAACGTTCATCCGCCATTTTACTTAACAAATCATCGATGGTTTTCATCACCAAAACATTGTATGCCGCACGTGCTTTTTGGGTGTAAGAGGTGTTTAAACAGCGCAATGCCATCGAAAATCCGCTGGTTGTATATTGAATGTAATGCCAATAACCGGAAGGCATAAAAACGGTATCGCCACGAGAAAGTTCACATTCGTATCCAACCAAATTTTTGATGGCGGGAAATTTTTGATCATCCGGATTTCGCATGTCTACATTGCTGTGCGAACTGAACGGTTGCTTGTACAACGACTCCGACTGATCCGGAGCAAACAATACCACGCGTTTTTTTCCCGCAAACTGCGTTAAAAAGACATTGGACAAATCTAAATCAAAATGCAATCGTACGTCCGAACCTTCGCCGCCAAAAAACAAAAACGGATGCGTTTTGACCCAAGCAGGCGCAAAATCAGGAAAGTCAAAATGCTTTCTGTACTCGGGTTTGTGCTTAAACAAATCAAATAAAAAAAGACGATATTCTGTCGGGCCGGCCTCCAATAAACTCAAATATTCTCCAAAAGGCATGACTTTCTGTGGCGTACGACTGATTTTAGTCGGATGATTTTTTGTCCAACTCCCAAAAACATCGACCGGCACATCACCGGCATCTTTCTTGAAAAAATCGTAAGTCCAAAGTTCACGAGCTTTCCAATTTTCTGAAAAACTTTTAAATACCAATGGCTTTTGAGGAAGAAAATAGTGTTGTTTAAAATCTTCCTTGCTGATGTAATCTACCCTGTCTAAAGTTAACAGTTTCATATTTTAAAAAAAGAATATTTTTCAAAGACGAAAGGAATCCTAAAGAGAACCTTCAAGCGACAAATTTAGACGTTTTTTTTATAATCCTTACAAAGCTAAGTTCATAAAAAGAGTGGGATATTTCTTACCTTCGTAAAAAATTATCACAAACCGAGAATATAAAGTTATAAATTATGGCAAACACTCCTTCCTTCCGCATAGAAGATGTGCTAAAAGCTTTACAAATCAACCCGAATAACCAAGGAACTTCCACCGGAAATAACTGGTTTGAAACCACCGAGTCCATCGAATCCGTTTCACCTGTTGACGGGAAAAGAATCGCTGCCGTAACGATGACCGATGAAAAAAATTATGAGAAAGTAGTAGCAATAGCTGCGAAAGCATATCAATACTGGCGAACCAAGCCCGCACCTTTTCGGGGTGAAATTGTTCGTCAATTTGGAGATAAATTGCGCGCCAACAAAGATAATTTGGGTAAATTGGTGTCTTATGAGATGGGTAAATCGTTGCAAGAAGGTTGGGGTGAGGTACAAGAAATGATAGACATCTGCGATTTTGCGGTTGGTCTTTCTCGTCAATTGCACGGACTCACCATGCATTCCGAAAGACCCAACCACCGCATGTACGAACAATACCATCCACTGGGCATCGTCGGCATTATTTCCGCCTTCAATTTTCCGGTTGCTGTCTGGAGTTGGAATACTTCTTTGGCTTGGATTTGCGGAGATGTCTGCATTTGGAAACCTTCCGAAAAAACGCCTTTGTGCGGGATTGCTTGTCAAAAACTGATGGCAGAGGTATTGGCAGAAAACAAACTTCCCGAAGGTATTTCCTGCTTGGTGACCGGTGACTACCGAATCGGTGAACTTTTGACAAATGATACACGAATCCCTTTGATTTCGGCAACTGGTTCAACGGTTATGGGCAAAAAAGTCGCACAAAATGTCGCCGCCCGTTTGGGAAAATCTTTGTTGGAATTGGGTGGCAACAACGCCATCATCGTCACACCGGATGCAGACATTAAAATGACCGTGGTAGGCAGTGTGTTTGGCGCAGTCGGCACTTGCGGACAGCGCTGCACCTCTACCCGCCGACTCATCATCCATGAAAGTATTTATGATCAAGTGGCCGAAGCATTGACCAAAGCCTACCAACAATTGCGTATTGGAAACCCGTTGGACACAAACAACCACGTCGGCCCATTGATTGACAAACAAGCGGTTGCGCATTATGAAAATGCATTGCAAAAAGTGGTTGATGAAGGAGGAAAACTACTTGTAGAAGGTGGTGTTTTGGAAGGTACGGGTTATGAAAGTGGTTGTTATGTAAAACCTGCGATTGCTGAAGCCAAGCCTAATTATGAAATTGTTCAAAAAGAAACTTTCGCCCCGATTTTGTATTTGCTGAAATATTCAGGTTCGTTGCAAAACGCAATCGACATTCAAAACAGCGTGGTGCAAGGATTGTCGTCTGCCATCATGACCAACAATTTGCGAGAGGCAGAATTGTTTTTGTCGCAAGCAGGTTCAGATTGCGGGATTGCCAATGTGAATATCGGCACAAGCGGCGCAGAAATCGGCGGTGCCTTTGGCGGAGAAAAAGAAACCGGTGGCGGCAGAGAAAGCGGTTCGGATGCTTGGAAAGTCTATATGCGCAGACAAACCAACACCATCAACTATTCAACGGATTTGCCTTTGGCTCAGGGAATAAAATTTGAACTTTAATGCTTTGAATGTCAACCTTCAATAGAAATACTTTTATTAGATAAAAAATCATTTCACATTGCGCATTCGAATTTTATACAAAATCTTGGATTTGGAATGTCATACAAATTTTCCAATCTGAAGCTTACGTTTCAGTGAAAAATATTTATTTGCTGAATGAAATATTTTTATACTTTTAAGTCCTTCCAATTTCATTTTCAACCATGACCAAAAAATTTTTTTCCCTGTTGATTTTTATTTTTGCCATACAAGTGTCGGCACAAGATATTTATTTGCATTGCGGCAAACTCATCGACACCAAAAACGGCAAAGTACTCAAAGAAAAAACCATTGTTATTTCAGCTGACAGAATCACCAAAGTAGCGGATGGTTACTTGATGCCGTCCAATTCTTCGGATAAGGTTATCGATTTAAAAAACAAAACCGTGTTGCCGGGTTTGATTGACATGCACGTTCATGTGGAAGGAGAAACCAATCCCAATCAGTATTTGGAACGCTTTACATTGAATGATGCAGACGTAGCCTTACGCGCTACAAATTTTTTGAAAACCACACTTTTGGCGGGTTTTACCACCGTCAGAGACATGGGCGGATCCGGCGTGAATGTATCGCTTCGAAATGCCGTAAACAAAGGTTATATTGATGGTTCTCGTATTTTTACTGCAGAAAAAGCATTGGCAACCACCGGTGGTCACGCCGACCCGACCAATGGCACCAAAAGTGAGTTGATGGGCGACCCGGGGCCAAAACAAGGCGTGGTCAACAGTGTGGAAGATGGCAGAAAGGCTGTGCGTCAACGATACAAAAACGGTACCGATTGGATAAAAATCACCGCGACAGGTGGCGTGCTCAGCGTAGCCAAAAGCGGGCAAAACCCACAGTTTACCGTTGAAGAAATTAGAGCCATCACAGAGACCGCCAAAGATTACGGCATGTACGTAGCAGCGCATGCACACGGCGACGAAGGCATGCGACGCGCCATTTTGGGTGGCGTAAAAACCATCGAACACGGCACACTCATGAGCGAACAAACCATGGATCTGATGGTCAAAAATGATGTGTATCTCGTGCCGACCGTCATCGCCGGAAAAGAGGTGGGCAAAAATGCGCGTATTCCCGGTTACTTCCCTGCCATTATTGTTCCCAAAGCCTTGGAAATGGAAAGCAAAATGCAACAAACTTTTGCCAAAGCTTATAAAAAAGGTGTAAAGATTGCCTTTGGAACAGATGCCGGCGTATTTCCACATGGCATCAATGCCCAAGAATTCGGCTATATGGTTGCCGCCGGTATGCCCGCTATGGAAGCCATTCAATCAGCCACGGTAACGCCTGCTTTTCTACTCAATCAAGTTGAAAACATCGGCAGCATTGAAGTCGGGAAACTGGCAGACATCATCGCGACGGACGAAGACCCGACGCAAAACGTGAAAACCTTGGAAAATGTGGTGTTTGTGATGAAAGAAGGGAAGATTTATAAAGATTAAAAATCTCAAAGGTTTTTGGAAATCTGTGAGGTTTGGTTTTTTAAATTGGACGAATTCTATTCCTTAAACCATCCCGCATATTTCACATAATTTTCTGCAATCCGGTTGATTTCCCCGGCTTGCAGTTCCGCGCTGATGTCTTTGATTTTTTTGGCAGGAATGCCCGCATAAATACTCCCTGACTCAATTCGTGTGTGTTGCGTGACCACGGCTCCTGCTGCCACAATACTGTTACTTTCTACCACACAGCCATCCATCACGATGGCACCCATGCCAATCAACACATTGTCGTGCAGAGTGCAACCATGTACCAACGCATTGTGACCGATGGAGACATTGTGGCCGATGTTTGTAGGAAATCTTTGATAGGTACAATGGATGACCGCACCGTCTTGCACATTTACACGGTTTCCCATTTTGATATAATGCACGTCGCCGCGGATGACGGCATTAAACCAAATACTGCATTCATTGCCCATGCTTACTTCGCCCACGATGGTGGCGTTTTCGGCTACGAAACAATTTTCGCCAAACTCAGGGGTCTTTCCGTTGATTGTTTTGATAATCATTGATAATTTTTTGAATATTAAAGGATGCAAAGCAATCCATCCACTCAAAGATGAAACAAACATTAAATTTAAGCAATATTTGCGCAAGTTAAACCAACCCTTTTCGGGTTTTTAAAACTCGAAATCTTTTTTATTCAATACGCCGAATTGCAATGGCAGTCGTAGGGTTTTTCGCGCTTCATAAACTCATATCCAATGGTAATTTGGTGAAAACCGCCGTTGTCAAACTTCACATCGCCGACTTGAGAAATGTAAGTATATCCAAACATAAAATCTTTGTAGTTGACCCCGATTAATCCGGTGATGTAGTTCAGACTTTGATTTTGAATATTTCCGCTCGGTGTGGCAAATTCCGCATTGTCAAGACTTCTTCGCGCTGATACGCCCGCCCAAATTTGACCAAATTCCATCTTCCGATAGACTTTTGTGTTCAAATCGATGCTGCTTTCTTGTGTCTGTTCTTTGATTTGATATAAAATAGAAGGCTCCCAGTAAGTTCTTCTTCGATAGTTTGTAAACTCGTATCCCAAGGTTAAAAGATAATTTCGCTGGTTGCGCGGCTCAAGGCCTTCGGTAAAAATCTGCCGATCGCGAGACAAGAGGTTTTTGACCGTGAAATACGAATAAAACTCCCAAAAATGATAGGCCATACCAACATCAATGTTGAAAAAATTATCTTCCTGCACCGATCCCGAAATAATCGGATCAAAATCGCGGAGGTCAAACGAAGTTTCATCCAGTTGATTTTGAAAAAATCCGAAACTCATCCCGAAGGAAAGCATATTCAAATCGAGTTCATCTCTCGAAAAAAGCAAGTGATAGGCATACGTTGCTTGAACGCCTTTTTGTGAACTGAATCCGTTTTCATCGTTGTAAAGAATCAATCCGAGTCCGGTTTTTTCACCAAATCGAGAATGAACACTTACCGTTTGAAGATTGGGTGCGTTGTCTTGCCCGACCCATTGCGTACCGGCAGTCAGCCTAAGTTTGGCTGCAAAACCCATTCCTGCTTGTGCAGGATGAAGCAAATAGTAATTATCGGTCAGATAATCATACAAAACAGGAACACCGTCTTGCGCTTTTGCGGTAGAAAGCATCAAAAAACAAAAGGGGAAAATCAGAAAATATTTTAACCGCATCAAAGAATTTTTTTGGCAACTAATATAATCCATTTTATCTCAATAAAAGAAGTAGATTTTAAATTTAACGAATCAAAAACCGATGAATGAATCCGCAAAGAATATGTTTTTGTACTTTTGTAAAAAACTAAAATCCATGACTCCTTTTAAACTTTCCATAAAACATACCACGCATCCTGAAATCATCAAATTTGAGAGCAATCAATTTCTGACCGATCACAACAGCCGTGAATACAACAACATCGATGATGCCAAAGATTCACCTTTGGCACAGCAATTATTTTTTCTGCCATTTGTGAAAGCTGTTTATGTCACACCTTCCTTTGTGGCTGTGGCAAGATATCCAATGGTGACTTGGGAAGATGTGCAAGACGAACTGTTGACGCAAATCGAAGACTATCTAAACGAAGGTGGCGTTGTTATTGAATCGGCGGAAAAAGCCAAAGCGGCTCCGTTTACCGTCTATGCCGAAAACACGCCCAATCCGGCTGCCATGCGTTTTGTGGCAAACAAAATATTGGTCGCCGGATTGCGTGAATTTAAAACGGCCGAATCATCCGAGTCCAATACTTTAGTCGCTAAATTATTTGCATTTCCATTTGTGAAAGAAGTGTTCGTGAGCGATAATTATCTGTCAGTCACCAAACACGAATCAGCAGATTGGGAAGAGATTACACAAGAAGTTCGTCAGTTTATTCTTGATGAATTGACGGCAGGAACACAAGTTGTGCTGAATGGCCAAGGAGAAAAAGCGATTTCGGTTACAGCGGAAGGTAGCCATGCCGAATCAGACGATGAAATTTCAACCGAAATCAAAAGAATCTTAGACGAATACGTAAAACCGGCAGTCGCTTCCGATGGCGGCCACATCCGATTTGAGGCTTACAGCCCGAACACCAAAACCGTTACTGTGACTTTGCAAGGTGCGTGCAGCGGTTGCCCTTCGTCAACCTACACTTTGAAAAACGGCATCGAAAACATGTTCCGCGAAATGATGGGCGAACACGTGCAACACATCGAAGCGGTGAATGGGTGATGGTCGTTGGTCAAACTATTTCGATTTAAATCGTAAAACCTCAACCCTAAACCCTTCTTCCGTCCACACTGTATTTCCCGGCGCCAAAAACCGCTATCACAATAAATCCAATCAGATAAAGCAACGGATGTTCTTTGTTAGCCATTGGGTCGTGCAGATGAACGACACAGGCAGCCACCAACATCGTCAAAATTGGCAACACGGTTGCCAAACGGGTTTTGTAACCAACAATCAAGAACAACGGACAGACAAATTCGGCTAAAACAGCCAGTACAAGTGTCGGCATTTCGCCCAACCCAACTGGGTCGGCAAATTGAAAATTGCCTTTCAGAAGATTCAAGAGTTTGTCTGTGCCATGCGTGAGCATCAAACCGGAAAAGCCAATTCTAAGGATGGCTAAGGCAGCGTTTTGAGAAGAAGTAAAAGCCATAAGTGTTTTCGTTTTCGGGTTGCGTTGAATTAAAAGCAATCCCAAAGTTAACATTTTTGAGCAATATTCAAGCTGCTCGAAAAATCTACAATTTCCATTTCACTCCAAGTAACACATAACGCGGTTGGACAATGTAGCGGTTGGTGCTGATGATAAAATCGTTGAAACTGTCGTTGTTGATGGAAGTGGTGTTGGTCAGGTTGGTGCCGTACAGATAAAATTCCCACGAACTTTTGTCTTGGGAATAAGTCAGTCGGGCATTGAGAAAATCATAATCCGATGACGTGCTTTGCGAACGGTTTTTGTAGTTGTTATAGGTGTAATCGGCCTCAAAAAGGAAGTTTTTCAAAAACGGTATTTCGATGCTTGCAAACGGGCTGTCTGTCACAAAACGGGAGGTGGTTTGGCTTCCGGTATAGAAATTATTGGTCGTTT
The DNA here is from genome assembly GCA_002841025.1 of Bacteroidetes bacterium HGW-Bacteroidetes-13. Classification (GTDB taxonomy): domain Bacteria; phylum Bacteroidota; class Bacteroidia; order Flavobacteriales; family Flavobacteriaceae; genus UM-FILTER-40-17. The sequence goes on from PHDQ01000032.1 coordinate 9,878, forward strand.
CAAAGCCGATTTCCACATTTGGGCTGTCTTTAAAATTGCTCTCCACAGTCGCCTTGTAGTTTTGGGTGAGTGTTCGGTTGGTGTTTTCCACCTCGTCGATGCGGTTGTTGATTTTGCTGTAATTGATGTTGGTGGTCAGGTTGGTTTTAAATTTCCTGTATCGCTTTTCAAAAGTAGCCGAGCCGCTCAAAATGTCGTTGGCAGAAGCCGCATTGACGGTGGTTAAAATTCGTTCAAAGTTTTCAAATCGGACGGTGTTGGTGATGTCGTCTATGCGTCTGCTGTAGGAAATATTGCCATAGATGTTTGAAAAATTATACGAATTGAAATTAAAATAATTGAGCGAAACCTGGTGATACCATTGGTTGTCTAAATCCCGGTTGCCCGAAAACAAGGTATTGTAACCACTTATGATAACTCCCGAAGCCAAATTGTTGACATCGGTATATTCGGCTTTGATGCCGTAATTCAGTGTAAGCGAATGCGATCTGGAAATGTTGTATTTGGCGTTTAAAGTGGGCAAGACCAATACTTGGTCGTTGTTGCGTTTATCTGAAAACTGAAAATTTGAGGTGTTGAAAAAGTGAATATTCACACCCGGCCGAAGTTCAAACGCACCCAATTTTGAGGTGAGTTGCACGGTCGCATAGGTGTCCGAAAATCGGTATCTGAATCGGTTGAGCAAATCCTCGTCTGTAAAATCGACGCGATTGCCATCGGTGGTTTGCTGCGCCAAAGAAGAACCCATAAATTGATTGGCAGTAACATTTCCAAGGGTAAAATTCAGATGATTTTTCTTGTTAAAAACAAAATAATAACTCAATCGCGTATCCAATTTTCGGGTGAAAACGTTTCGATTTTGCAAAAGATTAAATGTGTCATCGTCAACCGTGGGAATGATGCCGGCAAATTGTTGTTGGCTGGTTTCCAAATCAAAAAACGGATCTTGTTGTTTGTACAAAAACTGGCTTTCAAAAGAGAAAATATGCCGGTCGCTTTTGGCAAAATACGCGTTCAAACTTTGGTTAAAAGTCAGCGGATGCTGTTTGTTTTCAGAATTGATGGCATTGACTGTACCCGAAAAATCGGAAATTTGATTTTCATTTTGAATGATGTCGGCATATTTGAAAAAAGATTGCGACCTGATTTCGAGTCCGCTTGTGGGCTTGTATTTCCCGGTGAGTTTGATTTGGCCCGAATTGTTCCGCTGATTGGTTTTATCGGTCAATGCTTCCGATTGGTTTCCGTCTTCGCGAAGATAGGTGCGTGAAGTTTCGGAGCGCAAATCGGTGTTGTTGCCCAAAAACATACCAAAACCGGAGAAATTCCATTTTTTGTTGGGATTGAGCGTGTAATTTAACCCCGCAAAACGAGCATCAATGTTTGCGGCTTTGTTGTCGCGCATTGGCAAAAAGCCCGCATCATCTGAAGCAATGTTGATGGAAGAGCCGCTGCGTTGCGAAAGCCCGCCAAAACCGCCGTTGAAGCGGAAATAATCTTGCAGCGTGAGTGCCGGCTCGCCGATGTTGTTCAAATCGCCAATGAAATTAAAACTGCTTTTGGGTTTGTACAAAAACAGGTTGGCGTGACCGGCATATCGCTCGTCGTGTCCGCCCGAAGCAGCCACATCGCCAAATAGCATGCTTTTTTTTCCGTCTTTCAATTTGATGTTGAGCGCAATGGCATCGCTGTCATTGACGCTGCCCAACGGACTGATGTCGTTAAAATTTTGCAACACTTCCACTTTATCTACCGCATCGGCAGGGAGGTTTTTGGTAGCTGTTTTGGTGTCGCCGTCAAAAAAATCTTTCCCTTCCACCATCACTTTGCTGACATCCTTGCCTTGTACTTTTACGTTTCCTTCTTTGTCCACCTGAAAGCCGGGCAGTTTTTCCAACACGTCTTTCAGTTTTTTTTCATTGCCCGTGGTGAATGCATCTGCTTTGTAAACGATGGTATCACCTTTCAACACCACCGGCATTTCGTAGATGAGTTCAACTTCATCTAAGGCGTTTTGTGGCTTCATCACGATGTTTTTTTCGATGGATTTCGGCTCGTTGAGCAGCAATTTTTCTTCAAACATGGTGAAGCCGACATAACTGCTCCGGATGAGGTAGTTTTTGCCTATTTCCAAATCCAATTTGTATCTTCCCTGCGCATCCGTCACCGAATAGGAAGCGATGCCGTTTGCCAAAACATCTACGGCCAACACGTTTGCCATTTCCAGCGGGTTGCCCAAAGAATCTTTGACCGTACCGGATACGCGAACCGTTTGTGAAGTCGCGGTTAGACAAAACAGCAGGAGTCCTAAAAAAAGGAAATGCGTATTTTTTTGCATATCTAAAAGTGATGAAATTAAAAAGGAAAGCGTTGGTGATTAAACCCGAAAGGTTTTGGTAATTAAACCTGAAAGGTTTTGGTGATTAAACCTGAAAGGTTTTGGTGATTAAACCTGAAAGGTTTTCAAAACCTTTCAGGTTTGATTAACTCATTTTAAAATCAATTCCCGATTCTGATTTCGATGCTGTTTCCGTCTTTTCCTTTTTTGCCGCCGCCGTACATTTCTTGCATCTCTTTCATTTTTTCTTCCAGTAGTTTATCGTATTCGGCTTGGGAAACTTCTTTGCCTTTTTTGGGTGGTTCGATGATGAATTTTTCTTTTGGGTTGAGGACGATTTTATCGCAAATCATGGTTGTACTCCCATCGTTGATTTCGAGGATGAGCCCGGGTAAACCCCAATAGTTGGAAGGTCCGATGTTGACCGGAATTTCGGGGGTGTACCAAGCCGTGACGATTTGTTTTTTTACTTCCTCTTTTCTGTCTGTTATGGAGTCTGTTTCGTTTTTTTTGTCAGTGGAAAAACTGAGTTGTTTTATCTCCTTTTCAAAAGTGGCTTTGTAGCAAGTATAATTCCCGATTTTTTTAGATTCGTTCTCCAGTTTCCACTCATAGACTTTCAAACTGTCTTTGACCAAAAAGGGTTTTCCGAATAAGTCCGATTCTTTCACAAAGGTTTTTTCTTTGGTGTTTCTGTACAAAACGCCTCTGTTACCGGAAGAAAAAGAAAATACCATATTGCCTCCACTAGCCGGCGTGCCGAGGCTTTCGTCTTCTTTGTAGGAAGAAGTAGTGGCATCAAATTGAAGCGTGTATTCTTTCTCCATCTGCTTTTTCATCATTTCGTTGATTTGCTGTTGCATTTCGCTGGAAACCTGCGTGCTGTCCATGGTGATTTTCATGACCGTTTTGGTTTTGTAATGGGCAATCCCCTGAAAAGACTGAGCTTGCAATTGCGAAACGAGAAAGCAACTAACTGAAACGAAGAGGGTAATGATTGACTTCATGGTGAATGTTTTAAAAATTGATGAAGCAAATATCAACCTTTTAAACGTAATTGGCAGTTAATAAGTGTTAACGAGTGTTAACCAAATCTGTAATTTCCATACAAAGCTTGTATTTTTGAATTGTGAAATGCCCATAAACCCCGAGACATCGTGGTTCCATAAAAACCTAAAATGATATTTGGTCATTACATTCCTGTGCTGAGCGCAGTCGAAGCATGACCGATTAAAAGCGAATTATATCAACAGATGAAAGAACAAAACTACCACATCATCGTTTGGCTTGTGACAACGACTATCTTGCTTACTATTGGTGTGCAGGTGTATTGGAATATCAACAACTATCGCTACAACCGTGAGCAGTTTGACAAGCAGTTGCAATTGGCCTTAGACAATGCATTTGACGGGTATTACGGGGAAATTTCAAAAGAGACCAATTTTGCTTTTTTTCGAGAAGAAAGCCAAATTGACACGGTCATTTTTAAAACAAAACTCAACTCAAACTCTAAATTTGATGACATAATAAATGGCATTTCGAAAGAAATCCATTCGGAGAAAGACACTTCTGAATATTCGATAGAAATTTTCCGTGGACAGCAGCAAATGGACAGCGTTTTTAAAATGCGAAAAGCTAAACAATTCTATTTATCGATAAGTATAGATACACTCAAGGCTGATTTACTTTACGCTTATATATTAAAAGCCTTACCCGATCTAAAACCTAAAGAGATTTACATCAAACATATTTACAGCGATACGCTTTGGTATCCGAAAAAACTTAAAAATTCAAGTAACTTCATTCAAAAAACGTCTAAATCAGGTTATTTAAAAATAGGGGAGCATCTTGACCTTTATTACCCAAACAACCCAAAACAGATTTTTCTCAGCAGCCTGTCCGGTATCTTCCTTTCGTTATTGCTGACTGCGCTCATCATCGGCAGTTTGCTTTTCTTGCTAAAAATCATCAAGGCGCAAAAAAAAGCATCCGAAATCAAAAACGACCTCATCAGCAACCTCACCCACGAGTTTAAAACGCCCATCGCGACGGTGAGCGCGGCTTTGGAGAGTTTTGGGAGTTTTCAGGCGGCAAACAATCCCGGCAAATCTGCCATTTATCTCGATATTAGCCGTAAACAATTGGGCAAACTCAACACGATGGTGGAGCGTTTGCTCGAATCTGCCACGCTCAAAACGGAAAGATTAATCTTAAAAAACGAGCCCGCAGATTGGATTCCGCTTATCCAAAATGTGTTGGAAAAATTTCAATTGCAATATCCCGAAAAGCAGTTTAAGTTCAATACAAAACTCGATTCATTCAACAAATACATCGATGTTTTTCACTTTGAAAATATTTTGAACAACCTGCTCGACAACGCGGTAAAATATGGTGGCGGAAAAATTGAAGTCGATTTGCAAGTTGACGACAAGGAAATTCTCCTTTCAGTTTCTGACAACGGAAACGGAATTCCCAAAAAATACCGCAAAGAATTGTTCAATCAGTTTTTTCGGGTGCCGAGCGGCAATACCCACAACGTGAAAGGATTCGGTATCGGGCTGTTTTACGTGAAAACTTTGGCGGAAAAAATGGGAGGAACTATTCGTTACGAATCGGGTGTAAATTTCACCTCACAATTTATCATTCATTTCAGAAAATGAGCAAGCGCATCAACATCATTTACGCCGAAGACGAGCCTGCCCTCGGGCAAATTGTCAAAGAGAGTTTGGAAACCCGCAACTTTACTGTAAGGCTTTGTGCAGACGGGGAAGAGGCTTTTAAGGCGTTTGAAAAACACATACCCGATGTGTTGGTGCTCGATGTAATGATGCCCAAACAAGACGGTTTTAGTTTGGCGAAAGCCATCCGAAAGGTAAACCCAAGCATCCCGATTATTTTCCTGACGGCCAAATCGCAGGTTTCCGATGTGGTGGAAGGTTTTCATGCCGGCGGCAACGATTATCTGAAAAAACCCTTCAGCATGGAGGAATTAATCATTCGAGTTCATGCACTTTTGGGGCGGATTGGGAAATCAGATATCCAAAAACAACATGCGATAGGGAAATATATGTTTGATGTAAACAAGCAAACTTTGACCCTCGGAAACCAAACCCAAACCCTCACGCATCGGGAAACGATTTTGTTGCACGAGCTGCTGCTTCAAAAAAATCAGCTGCTCGAACGCGCTTATATCTTGAACAAGATATGGGGTGATGACGATTTTTTTGCCGCCCGAAGCATGGACGTGTTTGTTTCTAAACTTCGGAAAAAACTGAGAGCCGATGCATCGGTAGAAATCATCAACCTACG
>PHDQ01000287.1 GCA_002841025.1 Bacteroidetes bacterium HGW-Bacteroidetes-13
TTTGCTTTGGCATTGGCTTTTGCCGGCAACGATTTGGTCAATTTTATCGGTGTTCCCTTGGCAGCTTTTCAGGCACTTCAATCGTGGAATGCTTCCGGCATAGATGCAGACTCGTTTTCTATGCATGCTTTTTCGCAAGAGGTTCACACGCCTATTTGGATACTTTTAGGGTCAGGTTTAATTATGATTACAGCTTTGTGGTTTTCAAAAAAAGCAAAATACGTAATCAAAACCTCTGTCGATTTGTCTCGTCAGGAACCCGGGGAAGAGCGTTTTGCCTCGACTGTAGTTTCCAGAAGCATTGTTCAATTCAGCAGATTTCTGAATCGTCAAGTATTGCAAGTTGTCCCCAATCGCGTTTTAGATAAAATCAACCTTAGTTTTGAAAAACCATCAGTCAATCCGATCAAAGAAAAGGCAGACGAATTGCCGGCTTTTGATTTGGTAAGGGCTTCTGTAAATCTGATGGTTGCGAGTGTTCTCATTTCGATGGCGACCGACCGTCAACTGCCGTTGTCAACTACCTACATTACATTTATGGTTGCCATGGGAACTTCGATGGCAGACAGAGCATGGGGAAGTGACATTGCAGTAAACCGAATCTCCGGCGTGTTGAAAGTTTTAAGCGGTTTTCTTTTCACGGCATTGGCAGCTTTCCTATTGTCAGGCATTTTGGCGGTGGTCATCTATTATGCAGGTATTCCGGCGGCTATAATCTGTGTTTTGTTCACTTTTTTTGTGCTGTTGCTCAGTTACATCAACCATCGAAAATCGTCAAAAGAAATCGCCAAAGAACAAAAACTCAAAATTTCGGAAAGCAAAACCATCAAAGGCATTATCGATGAAAATGCTGAAAACGTGTCGAAAGTGTTGATTCGCAGCAGCGAAATATTTACCTTAACAGTGTCGGGACTTGCCTTGGGAGAAATCAAAGAACTAAAAACCGGCAGACAAAAAGCACTCGGTTTGGTTCAGGAAATTGAAATGTTGAGAGACAACATCTTCTTTTCGATTAAAAACATAGAAGATGCTTCGGTAGGAGCAAGCCGAGTTTATATCTTGATTTTGGATGACTTACAACAAATGGTAAGATCCATAAATCGGATTTCCGAAAAAGCGTATGCACACGTCAACGACCATCACAAAAGTCTTCGGTTCAACCAAATCAAAGAACTCCGGGAACTTGATTTACAAATTCAATCACTTTTTGCGATTATCAAAGCTACTTTTGACAAAAAATCTTTTGAAAATATCAGTTCCATTTATGAAGAAAAAAAAGATTTGATAACTTCTTTTTCCGTCAAAATAGACAGGCAAGTAGCTCGTACCCGGACAGACGAATCGAGCCCTAAAAATACGGCGCTTTACTTCAGTCTCTTGCTCGAAACCAAAGAACTTATCGACTCGGTACTCAATTTAATTACGCTTTATTACAAAGAAAACAGGCTCGCTAAAGAAGTTGGACGCGAGGGAAAATAAAACCGTGTATTTTCCTATCAATTGTTGCCGCAATTTAACCCCTTTTCAAGTTGGGCAAAAAATAACAGATGATGCCTATAAACGGTAAAAAGGAACAAACCTGATAGACAAATTGAATAGAAGTATGATCCGCAAGAATCCCCAGCACAGCAGAGCCTAAAGCGGCCATCCCGAATGCAAAACCATAAAAAAGACCCGACACCATACCCAGTTTTTTTGGGATTAATTCCTGAGCATAAACAATGATAGCCGGAAATGCAGATGAGATAATGATGCCGATAACCACCATCAACACATCCGTGTAAAAAAGATTGGCATAAGGCAACAGCAAGGCAAATGGAGTCGCACCAAAAACAGAAAACCAAATCACGTATTTTCTCCCGAATTTATCGCCAAGCGGACCACCCATGATGGTTCCAACAGCATAGGCAATCAAGTAAATAAACATGTGATATTGTGCCTGCTGTATGGAAAGCTGGAATTTATCCATCACGTAAAAAGCATAGTAAGTTGACAAACTTGCAGTGTAGAAAAACTTAGAAAAAATGACGACCAACAAAATAGTGATGGATATTTGAACGCTACGTTTGGGTAAATTATGAATATCTATAAATAAATCCTTTTTGTTTTTTCTAAAAATCAAATGTGCTTTGTACCAAAAAGCAACTTTGCTAATTATGCCCAATCCGATCGTTGCGGCAATCACAAACCAAAGAATGTATCGCTGGGTGTTTGGAACCACAATCAAAGCCACCAACAACGGTCCCAATGCAGTGCCGAAGTTGCCACCTACCTGAAAGATGGATTGTGCCAACCCGCGTCTGCCGCCTGATGCCAAA
>PHDQ01000033.1 GCA_002841025.1 Bacteroidetes bacterium HGW-Bacteroidetes-13
TTGTTAAATCCAAATTTTTCTTCAATCACAAAGTTCTTGTAATAGGCAAATGGTGTGTTGAGCAAATCACTTCCTAAACCGATGATACCGAAAAAAAACAACGAAATCCAAACCGGATTGGAACTCCAAGTCCGAGCCAATCGATCTACCCATTCAAACCCGCCAAAAATCAAAAAAGCCAAAGTAACCAACACGCTAAACAACGACACAATGGATGAAAATCTGTGATTTTCCTTTTTATAGGCGATGGATTTCTTATACTCAACTGCATCGTACAAACCATCCAGTTCTGAAGGTATCTCAGCTTCAAAAAGGGACGCGTTGAGTTTGTCTAAAACCCAATCAATCAAAAAGTTGATGACAATAATAGCAATAAAAATATACGTAAGTGACAACATCAGATTTCAATTGTTTAAGTCCAAAGATACGACCTTTCTCAATAATTGAAATACTTTGAAAACGGACAACAAGCATTGAAGTCCACAAGTCAAAACCCCGCTAATTTCAATTCGACAGCAACGCCAACATCTCCTCAAACCCAACCGGCTTCTGTTCGCCGGTTCTCATATTTTTGAGTGTGAACTTTTGGGCGTTCATTTCTTGTTCGCCCACAAAAACCACAAAGGGGATTTTTCTTTTGTCGGCATAAGCCAACTGTTTTTTCGGTTTGGCATCATCTGGATAGAGTTCGGCAGAAATACCAGCCGCTCGCAATTTTAAAACTGCCGAAAGACTGTATGCGGCTTCCTCATTTCCGAAGTTGACAAACAACACTTGGGTATGCAATTTGAGCGATTCTGGAAACAACCCCAAGGTTTCCATGGCGATATAGATACGATCCAACCCAAACGAAATGCCTACTCCACTTATATTGTTGAGTCCGAAAATGCCCGTCAAATCATCGTAACGACCGCCTCCGCCGATGGATCCTAAATCAACTCCCTTGGGAGCGGCGACTTCCAAAATAGCTCCGGTATAATAGTTCAGTCCGCGTGCCAAAGTGAGTTCGAGTTCAAGCGCAGCGGTTTTCAAACCCGCTTTTTGAGCTTCATCATGGATAAATGTAAGCTCTGCTATTCCAGTCAATCCGTCTTCGGAGTCTTTTAATAGCTCCTTGAGTTTGTAGAGTTTTTCGATGAAAGTTCCGCTCAACGTAAAAAGTGGATCTAATTTTTTTAATGCCTCCGCCGCGATTCCTTTTTCAACCATTTCTGCCAAGACTGCCTCCTTGCCTATTTTGTCTAACTTGTCTAAAGCAACCGTGAAGTCGATGAGTTTGTCTTCGGCTCCAATCAATTGGGCCAAACCGGAAAGAATTTTTCGGTGATTTATTTTGACGTTTACACCGGATAATTTCAACGCATCAAAAACGCGATCATAGAGCAACACGCATTCTACTTCTTGCCACAACGAGCGCGAACCCACCACATCTGCATCACATTGATAAAACTCTCTAAAGCGTCCTTTTTGCGGACGATCGGCACGCCAAACAGGTTGTATTTGGTAGCGTTTGAACGGAAAGTCAATTTCATTTTGGTGTTGCACCACGAAACGTGCAAATGGCACAGTCAGGTCGTAACGCAAAGCTTTCTCTGATATATGAGGTGTCAGTTTTTGACTGTCTTTGTTTTGTAAAAATTCATCCGATACCTTGCTCAGAAAATCACCTGAATTGAGAATTTTAAAGATTAGGCGGTCGCCTTCCTCGCCGTACTTGCCCATCAGAGTTTCGTAATTTTCAAATGACGGCGTTTCAATCGGCTGGAAACCAAAAACTTCAAACCAATGCTTTATTTTTTGAATGATATAATTTCGCTTAGATATTTCTTCCGATGTAAAATCTCTGGTGCCTTTGGGCGTCGAAGGTTTTTGAGCCATGTTACTTGTTTTCAGTGATGCAAATATCTTAATTTTAAACGGAAATCAGATATCAAAAAAAATAGTACTTTTAGGCTGTAAAAATCAACCGATTTATGTTTGCCTTACTCAGAGAAAATTTCAGGATAGCCATTGATGCCATTTCCGGACAATTGTTAAGAACCATATTAACTGTTTTGATTATTGCCATCGGTATCATGGCTTTGGTTGGGATTTTGAGTGGAGTCAAGGCTTTAGAAAACACCATTTCTTCAGATTTCGCTTCGATGGGTGCCAATACTTTTAACATTCGTCAATACGAGTTTACCGTTCGTCGTGGCGGCGGTCAAGAGCGCGAGAAGATTAATCCTGTCATCAATTACCGAGATGCAAAAGCATTCAAGGATAATTACAATTTTCCTACGGCTGCAGTTTCGTTGTTTTTTACGGCAACTCGTGCAGCGGAAGTCAAGCATGAAAACTCCAAAACAGACCCTGAAGTAAGTGTTTTGGGAGTAGATGAAAATTATTTGACCAATTCGGGTACGGAAATCGATTTGGGAAGAGATTTTAATTTTTTTGACATCGAAAACAACCACGCAGTTTGTGTTATTGGCTCAGATATGGTAAAAGCTTTGTTTAAAGATTCCAATCCGATTGGGAAAATAATCAGCGTCAGAGGGATTAAACTAACCGTAATAGGGACACTTAAAGAGAAAGGCGCAACTTTTGGAAACAACCAAGACTTGCGTGTGATGATACCGATACAAATGGCGCGAACCAATTTTTCACAGCCCAATCTGAATTACAGTGTGAGCGTCCGCGTTTTGAACAAAGAACTTATGGAAAGTGCGCAAAGTCAAGCGATATTAGATTTTCGAAACATCCGAAAACTGATCCCCGTTCAAGACAACAATTTTGGTGTTGAACGTAGTGACGATTTAATCAACACCATCTTAAATTTGACCAAAGTGTTAAACATTGCGGCAATTATCATCAGTCTCATTACGATTTTTGGCTCATCCATCGCATTGATGAACATCATGCTGGTTTCCGTTTCTGAACGAACGCGTGAAATTGGGATAAGAAAATCATTAGGCGCAAAAAAGAAAACCATCGCTGTTCAATTTTTTATAGAAACCATCGTGATTGGACAATTGGGCGGACTTTTAGGAATTATCTTGGGTTTGACAATCGGAATAATATTTTCCCGATTTGCCGGCTTTCAATTTTCCATGCCTTGGTTAGCCATTTTTTGGGCTGTTTTGGTTTCACTTATTGTTGCCATACTATCGGGATTATTTCCGGCTATCAAAGCATCAAAATTAGACCCAATAGAAGCACTTCGATATGAGTAATCAGTAACGTAAATGAAGTAAGTAGTTGTTAATAACCAACTATCGTAATGTTGGCAAAATTATATAAATCCATTTGCCTCTAATTTCACTTCTTTCAATATTTCAATAAATGAAAGATACCCAAGTGTGGAATAAAAGTAATTGATTGCCAGCCGGCAGACAGGTTCTTGCCTCTACTGAACCCCGAAGCATCGAGGCTTGCGAAATTTCCAGTTTGGAGTATAGTTGTGAAAATAATTGCTAACCCTCACAAGCACTCATAGCCGAGACTGAACTAGAACTTCCCTACTCTATCACCACATTTTGATAGGCTCCGATATCGGGAGAAGCGGTTCGGTTAACACCCAACAAATCAAACGGAACACGTAGCGCGCCGGTTAAACCCGCCTGTCCTTTAGCGGCCGAAGCATCGGTAATTTGCAAGTTGTTATTTTCTGCATCTATGAAAAACGGATCGCCGTTGAGTAGCACATTTTCATACAAATTGGTATTGTTAAAATCCAACAAAGGATTTTGAGCCGCCGCACTGCCCGAATTTTCAAACCGAATCAGGCAGTTTTTGAATAAAAAATTAAATGCCGCCCGCGGCGAATTATCGATGCCCAATTCGTTGGATGCATTTCCAAAGACAATGCAATTCTCAAATCTTGCCTCCTCCAAATCGTTGTTAATCGAACTACCGTTTGCTAAACCAAAGGTGTTGCTTATGACTACCGTTGGAAATTGACGAAAACCTCTTGTAAAATAATTGGCAAAAGTAGCATGGGTGAATTGATATTTACCTCCAAATGAAAGAAACAAAGACACTTGTCCCGAATTATTGACCACCAAGTTTTCTCCTTCAATGTAGCTGCCTCTTCCCAATAATCCCACGGAAGCACTATTGTAAATCTGCGTATTTTGAATTTTTAAAGTTGGTGCACTTCGGTCGCTGATAGAATCCACCAACACACCAACCGTAGCGTTTTTAATAGTGGCATAATTGATTCGATGGTCTTTGCTTCCGGCTGTCAGCCAAATGGTACTCCACTGTCCGGCATCGTCGGCAAAAGCTGCTTGCAATCTATCTCCCTGAAAAATGACCTCGTTTTCCATTGCAGTTGTATTACTTGCTTGCCCGTTAACCAACAATGTACTGCTGTTGGCCGCAATCAATCCTGAATTGGCGTGGAAATGAACGCGCGCACCTGCATCAATGGTGAGCGTTTTTCCGGGTGGAATGGCGGCAAATCCGTATATCACATAAGGTTTATTGTTGGTAAAATGCAACTCACTGTCATCCAAAAAAAATCCTTCGACTCGTGTTTCGTTTCCTTCTTCATCCAAACCTAATAGCAGTGTTTCTTTGGTGCCGTCATCAAAGGTCTGTGGAAAAAGGAAAACAGCATCCTTGACCAAAGTCACCAAAGTTACTTTCTGCTCATTTGCACCACTGTCAAAAATGATTTCATCCGTTGATAGAAATTCCAATGACAAACCCGCCAACTGATTGATATCTAAAGTGGTTTCTATAAATATAAAGAGGCTGTCGCGTTTGCGAATTTCCACATCCTGAAATGATTTTCCGGCATCACCGCCAACGTTGAGTCGATAAGGTGATGCTTGCCCGCCCGCTAGACGAATGGACGGAATACGGATATCTGAGCCGCTCCGATTGAAAACTTTCAACCGAAACGTGGCAGAACCAATGTTGGTAAAAACCGTGTCTAAATAGATGGTGTCTTTGCTGAATTCCAATCTGCCACTGCTCAAAGTAGTATCAAAATCTCTTCTGCAACTTCCCAAAAACATCAGTGCAATCACAAAAATTGAAAAATAGGTCGATTTGAGCATGTTTAATCTAATTTTTGGTAAAAATAGCAATTTTGAACAAAGGATGAATTAATAATTTCTATGTTGTGAAATTATTTAATTGAAAAAAATGGATTCAGAATTCATCCGATATTCATTGAAAAATTGTTATTGTCTGATGAAAAAAAATATTTTCTACGGAATTATTTTAAAAAACACATCTTCTTTTCTATCAACATATTCTCCATACGGGAAAGTCTTTTTAGAGACTAAACATGAGCAGTTTCAAATAGTTGTACCCCCACTCAAACTTTCCTGTAGCGACAATCTCTATTGTGATTTAATTTTGTTATTTTAATTTAATAGAGCAACAATGTTAAAATATCGAGACTCATTCCAAACTGCTCGGAAAACAATCAATTTTCGTATCTTTATATGCTCTTAGAGACTTTCATATCATGGCCCAACTCATCAGAATTTACAAAGAAAACATCGAACCGCGTGCCATTAAAAAAGTGGTGGACGTATTGCGAAATGGCGGTTTGGTCATCTACCCGACCGATACGGTTTACGGATTGGGTTGCGACATTACCAACACCAAAGCGCTCGAAAAATTGGCTCGCATCAAAGGAATCAAATTAGACAAAGCCAACTTTTCTTTTGTCTGTTCAGACCTGAGCAACTTGTCTGATTACGTTACCCAAATTGATACGCACACCTTCAAAATACTGAAAAGAGCATTGCCCGGGCCTTATACATTTATCTTGCCGGGCGGTAGTAATTTACCCAAAGTTTTCAAGAAGAAAAAAACAGTCGGGATACGGATTCCGGACAACGAGATAGCCATCGAACTCGTACGGCAGTTGGGCAATCCCATCGTATCAACTTCCATACACGATGAAGATGAAGTTTTGGAATACACCACCGACCCCGAATTGATCTTTGAAAAATGGCAGAACTTAGTCGATGTGGTCATCGACGGTGGTTATGGTGAAAATGTGGCTTCCACGGTCATCGACCTGAGCGGTCCGGAGCCGGAAGTACTTCGCGAAGGCTTGGGCGACATCTCCATTCTCTAAATTTTTATTCAAAAATCGTATTCTTCTACTTTGTTTTATAAGATTGACTACTTTTGTTTTTTGTTCAAACCAACCCAATGGCTTATCAACTTACCATCATAGTTCCCATTTACAACGAAGAAGAAAATCTGTATCGATTGGAAAAAGAATTGGGAATCTTTTTGAAAGAAAGTATCATACCCGCAAAAATTTTGTTGGTGAATGACGGTTCAAAAGACAGCAGCCAGTCATTTATAGAGCAGATTTGCGACAGGCAAAAAGATTTTTATTTCATTTCTTTTGAGAAAAATTGTGGTCTCAGTGCCGCCATCAAAGCGGGTTTTGATTATGCTGATACCGAATGGGTGGGCTACATCGATGCCGATTTGCAGACTACACCTGAAGATTTCAATCGCTTGCTCGCCTACCGAAATGACTACGAATTGGTGACCGGCGTGCGTACCGACCGCAAAGACTCGTTTGTCAAAAACATGTCGTCGCTCATTGCCAACGGCATTCGGAGAACGTTTACCCACGACGGCATGGACGACACCGGTTGCCCGCTGAAAATCATTCGAACTGACGTAGCGAAACGCATTCCGATGTTCAAAGGTCTTCACCGATTTTTGCCGGCGATGGTATTGCTCCAACAAGGTCGAATCATCCAAATACCGGTAAGGCACTTTCCGCGAATAGCCGGACAAGCAAAGTTCGGATTGTGGAACCGGTTAATCAGCCCGTTGATGGATTGCTTCGCCTATCTGTGGATGAAAAAAAGATACATCAACTATCGGGTGAAAAATGTGAAATATGACTAGAAAGGATTGTAAATTAAAGGGTAAGAAACAAAAAAACAACCTGCCTGCCGGCAGGGAAACCTGAAACTTTTAACTAAACTATGCAGCATTGGCTAATACTTACTTTGGGATTTTTGGCACAGGGACTTTTTATGTCGCGGATGCTGTCACAGTGGATATTGTCTGAAAAAAGCAGGAAGGTAGTCACGCCCGCTTTGTTCTGGCAGTTGAGTTTTGTCGCTTCGTTTTTGATGTTTTTATACGGTTGGCTTCGGTTGGATTTTTCCATCATGTTCGGGCAAATTCTAACCTATTTTATTTACATCCGCAACATGCAATTGCAGGGCGATTGGAAAAAACTTTTCCGCCCGATTCGCTATTTACTCTATGTTTTCCCATTTTTAGTTTTTATTTATTCCTATAACAATGGTGCCAACGACCGCATTTTGCTGTTCAAAAATGACTTGATACCGCAGGGACTTTTGCTCTTTGGAATGGTGGCGCAGTTTGTGTTTGTGCTGCGGTTTGTCTATCAATGGTTCTATTCCGAAAAAAATAAAAAATCAATCTTGCCGTTGGGTTTCTGGTTTCTCAGCCTTATAGGGTCTTCGTTGATTCTAATCTACGCAACAATCCGAATTGATTACGTTTTGCTTTCAGGACATTTTGTGGGAGTTATAGTTTACGCTAGAAATATTTACCTTCACTTTGTAGATTTAAAAACGCAAACTACCCAGGGTTAAGCATGGAAGAAAAAATTCTCAAATACGATAAATTAGTTATTTTTTTGGTTTGGGTCGGAATTTTTTTGCCCCACTTGGCCGTTTTGCCGGTTAACATCATGGAAGCGCGTAATTTTATCACGGCTCGCGAAATGCTACAAGACGGAAATTGGTTGCTGACTACCATGAATGGATTGCCTCGCTACGAAAAACCACCGCTTCCCACTTGGTTGACCGCATTTTCAGCCGCTATTTTTGGTTTAAAAAACATTGCGGCACTTCGTTTTCCATCAGCTTTGATGGCTTTGTTGTTGATTTTTTTTACGCGAGAATTGTCCTTGCATTTAGGTCAAAGTAAACGTTTTGCCTTGCATGTTTCATTGATTGTTGCTACTTCTTTTTATGTGATTTACGCCGGGCGCGACGGCAGTTGGGATGTCTATGCACATGCCTTCATGATGGGCGGAATTTTTTATCTCTATAAATTTTTATCGGCAAATGATAAATTGTATCGAAACGCCTTGTTTTCAGGCATTTTTATTGGCTTGTCTTTTATGAGTAAAGGTCCAGTCTCGCATTTTGCTTTGTTGTTACCTTTTTTGATGGCCTATGGCGTGGTTTTTCGGTTTCAATCTTTAAAAAAGAAACTATTCCCATTATTTTTACTGCTGATTTCGGCACTGATTTTAAGTGCTTGGTGGCCATTGTATGTCTATCTATTCGATCGTTCTGCCGCAGAAACCATCGCCGAAATAGAAGGCAATGCTTGGGTGAGCAACAGTGTCAAATCTGTTTTTTACTATTGGAGTTTTTTTACCCAATCGGGTATTTGGACAATTCCAGCATTTGTCAGTTTGCTTTACCCTTATTTAAAACCAAAAGTTTCCAATCCGAAGGTTTATCGGTTCATGTTTTTGTGGACCATTTTTGCGGTCTTGTTGTTGTCTCTTATCCCCGAAAAAAAAGCGCGTTATCTCTTTCCTGTGCTGATTCCGTTGGCTGTAAATTTGGCTTTTTACATCGAATACCTTTTCAACGAATTTAAAAACTTGAAACGGATTGAAAAGCTGCCCATTTATCTGCATTTCGGCATACTGATTTTGGTCGGACTGGCATTTCCAATTGCAGTATTTAAACTGTTTTACCGCAATTTGGCATTTCTGAAATATTGGTATTTTGGCGCATCTTTGTTGATGGTATTACTGGCAGTTTGGATGCTTTTTCTACTTTTTAAAAATAATATTCCGAAACTTTTTTACACAAATATTTTGTTGCTGCTGATTGTGGTGCTTGTGGCATTTCCGCTTGGGAGACTTTTTTATGACAATCCTGACAATATTGCCACCCGGAAAATTACAGTAGCTGAGCATACTTTTCAAACGACAACCTATTCGTATGGCGAAATTTCTCCTGAAATTCTGTGGCAATATGATTTGCATAAATTGCCGCAAGTAGATCGTTTAAAAAACGTTCCCGATTTTCAGAAAGCAACTTTTTTGGTAAATGAAAACCATGAAGAAGCTTTTTTGTCTAATTTTGATTCAGATTTTACCATTAAATTTTTGATGACTATCGATGTGAATCCCTTTGCGGCAAACAAAAAAAATCACAAAGGAAGACTGACTGCCAAACTATTTTTAATTGAAAAGAAATGAAAGAAAAAACGCTGACCACCACTGAAAAACTCTTTTATGGGTTTTTAGTTTTTATTTACTTGATTTCCATTGTGATGTCACATTTAAACGAAAGCTATTTTACGTTGCATTTTGCAGAAGAAGACGGTTTTGTCGAAAACATGACGGCTTTGGGCTTGCTCATTATCTCGCTACTTCAGCTCTATCGCGCTTTTAAATCCGGACGTATCAAACCGATTTATTGGAAAATAGGTGTTTTGTTTTCGGCGGCTTTGTTTTTCTTTGCTGCCGGTGAAGAAATTTCTTGGGGTCAGCGGATTTTTAACATTCAATCCGGCGAATTTTTTATCCAAAACAATGCCCAAGGCGAAACCAATCTGCACAACTTAGTTGTGGACGGTAAAAAAGTAAACAAACTTATTTTCAGTCAATTACTATCGGTCGGTTTGATAGTTTATTTACTCGTCATTCCAATGTTGTACGACAAAGTGAGTTGGATTAAAAATCTGGTTAACCGTTTTGCCGTTCCGTTGCCGCGTTGGCATCACACGCTCTGGTTTATCGGATTTAGCTTGGCAGTTTTGCTGATTACTTCCAACAAAAAATGGGAAGTACACGAAATGACCTTTGCCATGGTTTTCTTTTTGATATTCCTCCGACCGCGAAATATCGAGGAGACGTATCAGTAAGACACTTATATCTCTCACGTTTTGAATCCAGATACTTCGGGGCTGTGGGGCTATAATCACTTAAACAACATTCAAAATAGCATTGGATGAAAAATAAATATCTAAACTTCATTTCGGACGAGCATTTGTTAGACTGCATTGGCAATCTACACAAGACCTATTTAAAAGCAAAAAATAATCTTTCGAAAAAGAATTTCTACTCAAATAAAGTTGACTCAATCAAACTGACTTTTGATGCAAAATTCAACAATATAGATGAAGAAAGTTTGATTCAATCTGAAATTTTGAGACAGATTGACAAATCAATAAACAATTCGATAGGTACATTCCACGAACAAATATTAGGTGGAATTGAAGGGTTTGAAGTTGGTAAATTAAGTGGCTTTGATATCAAAGCTAAAGACAATACGTTGTTTGCGGACATAAAAAACAAACACAATACGATGAACAGCAGCTCTGCTGAAGCATTATTCCAAAAGCTGTCACGCTATGCCAACGACTACAAAAAAGCAAAATGTTACTGGGTTCAAATTTTAGCCAAAGGAAGTTTTTGTGAACTTTGGACGGGTGAAATTAATGGCAAAGAATACAGTCATAGCAGAGTTTTCAAAATTTCCGGCGATCAGTTTTATGCTTTGCTTACGGGACAAAATGATGCTTTTTACCAACTTTATAAAACTTTACCGACAGCAATAAAAGACTATCAGAAAACTGTTAAACAGGACGGAGCAATAAAAGAAAACTCCGCCTTTGAAGAAATAAAGTCTGAAACCAAAGCAACCAAACGAAGCATTATTGATCAAATTACGTTTGAAAATTACGGTTATTATCTGGGTTTTAATAAATTGTAATACGCATTCAAAAATTTCACAATAGAATAACCCACTTCAGTGGCTAAATTTACAGGAACAGCATTCCCAATCTGTTTGTATTGTTGTGCCATGGAGCCTTCAAATTCCCAGTTGTCAGGAAACGTTTGAATTCGTGCATATTCACGAACGGTAAATGGACGCGTTTCATCAGGATGGCATCTTTCCGTTTGCTTTTGTGCCGGGCTACAAGTGAGCGTTAAGCAAGGTTCATCCCAACCTATTCGTCTCGCAATACCTGTTTTGCCACCACCCAAATAAAAACTCCCTCCCATAAATTCTTTTTGAATGTCGATGGGAAGATCACGCCAATAACCTTTTTGAGGTACTAAATCCAATACCGTTTTTTTACTTTGCGGATATTTTGCACCTGAAGATTTTGGTACATCTGAATCATACAGTTCACCTTTTTTCAAAGCGTCTTTTAGATTGTAAATTTTCTTGTATGGTTTCGGATACTCGTATTTCAAGTCAATATCCTTTCTTATTCCCACTAAAATCAGTCTTTCTCTTTTTTGAGGAACCCTAAAATTTATTGCTTTCAAGACCTGAATGGGCATCACATTATATCCTATTTCATCTAAAACAGAAATCATTCCCTGCAATGTTTTTCCATGATCGTGGTTTAACAATCCGCGGACATTTTCACCCAAACAAATGGGCGGATTTACTTCTTTGACAACCCTTGCAAATTCATAGAACAAGGTGCCTCTTGCATCGGAAAGCCCCAATTTTTTACCTGCATAACTAAACGCCTGACAAGGAAAACCGCCGGTAACAATGTCTATCGAATTATGATATTCTGAAAAATTGAATGTTTTTATGTCACCTTCCAAAACGCGCCAATTAGGTCGATTTTTTCGCAAGGTTTGGCAAGCCCATTTATCTATTTCGTTTAAGGCAGCACATTTTAATCCGGCTTTTTCTAATCCGACAGCCAAGCCTCCTGCGCCTGCAAACAATTCTAAAACGGTGTAAGCGTGATGTGGTTCAACATGATTTGTAAAAGTGTCTTCGTCAAAATGAATAAAATCAGTAAAAAGAGTCTCTACCTGATCGCGCCTGTAAACACGATAATTGCTAATTGGCTCTCGAACGGCCGACAACTTTCCTTCTCTATCCCAACGCCTCAGGGTTTCCTTACTTTTACCGATAAGCTCTGAGGCTTCGGCGAGTGTCAAATATTCATTCATAACCACATAGTTTAACCTTATACAATGGTTACAAATTTAGGATATAAAAAGTTATAAAAACCAAGCAGTCAAAAAAAAATAAGATTATTTTTTCAAATTATAAGTTCAAATAAGGTTATAGGTTTCAATTAGTCTATCGAGCGTTGATCTGACTACCTTAAAACCTTCCTCACCCGTTTCAAATTCAGCAAATTAATAGGATTGGTACCCAAACCTTCCACGTTTTTTTGAACGAAACGCGTCACCACATCATAGTAAAGCGGCACAACGGGGGCTTCTGAAATAATGATGGAATCCATTTTTTGGTACAAGGCAAAACGGATGCTGTCATGGGTTTCCAAAAAAGATTGGCGGTAGAGTTTATCAAAAGTTTCGTTTTTAAAGTGGGTGTAATTAGGCCCGCCCGGCGCGAAATTCTCACTGTAAAACAAAGAGAGATAATTCTGTGCATCGGGGTAATCGGCTATCCAACTTCCCCTGAAAAAAGGTGCCTTACCCGTTGCCATCGCTTGACGGAGTGTGGCAGGCGGACTCACATCAACTTTTATTTTTAAACCTGATTTTTCCAATTCCCGTTGGATGAATTCACACAAATCGAGGTAGTTGCTGTTGGTCATCAAGGTGATTTCGGGCAAGGGTTTTCCGGTTTCTTTGCGATAGGTTTCCAACAGATTTCGGGCCAATTCCGGGTTGTAATCATAACCTTTATGTTTTGAAAATCCAGGCAAACCTTCGGGGATAAATCCATAGATTGCCGGGTTGCCGATGCCGTTTCGGAGATAGGTCATCATTTTGGCGCGGTCAAAACCGTAGTTGATGGCTTGTCGCAGTAATTTTGATTGTGCCAACGCCTCATCGCCCTGCATATAAAATCCCAAATATTCGGTGTTTAGATAGGGTCCTTTCAGCATGTCGATTTGCGATTCGTATTTTGGATTCAACGTACCGTCAAAACGCAGCAACTCATCTTTGTACGATGGGTCTAATCCGCTGAGAAAATCTAATTTTCCTTGAGAAAACTCCATAAATCCGCTCAATCGGTCTTTGAGAAATGTGACGGAAACTGCTTCCAAATACGGAAGAGTTTTACCGCTTTGGTCTGTTTCAAAATAATTTTTATTTCTCCGTAAAACCAATTTTTCGTTTTCTTTCCATGCTTGAAATTTAAAAGGACCCGTACCAATCGGATGGTTTCTGAATTCGCTTCCGTAGGCTTCGACGATTTCTTGCGGAACTACCGAACAATACTTCATAGTCAACAAGCCTAAAAATGCCGGAAAGGGTTTTTTTAATCGAATATAAAGTGTGTCCGCGCGGTCGTAAATCGAATCGACTTCCTGCAAAGTCCAACTGCCGGGGGAAGCGATTTTTGGGTCTTTCAACCGATTCAAACTATACGTAAAATCAGCTGCAGTGACTGTTCTGGTTTGATTCTCTGTTTTGAAATTTGAATCTTTGTGGAAATAAACATTGCTTCGAATGGTAAATTGATACTGTAAACCGTCATTGCTGATTGTCCAATGTTCCGCCAAATCGGGTTTGATGTTCAACGAATCATCCAACTGCACCAAGCCGTTGTAAAGTTGGTTGCAAATCCAAATATTGGATTGTGCCCTTGCAAACGCAGGGTCGAGCGAACTCACCGTTGAAAATTCGTTGTATCGAAAAACCTGTAAGTCCCGTTGATTTCCAGCGGATTGATCACAGGCGTGAAGGCTGAATATCAGCAAAATAAGTATGCAATTGAAATACAATACCTTCGATTTTTTCATGCGGGAATTTAGTAATAAATTTGCAACTCAATTTCAGCAATCTTCCATTGGGTTGAATTGCGTAAAAATACAAGAATGCCCACAACAAAAAAAGTCGCATTTTACACACTTGGCTGTAAACTCAATTTTTCCGAAACCTCCACCATTTCAAGGAATTTCCTTCAAAAAGGGTTTGAAAAAGTTGCGTTTGAGGAAGTTGCCGACATCTATGTCATCAACACTTGTTCGGTGACAGAAAATGCAGACAAGCAATTCAAAAGCGTGGTTCGAAAAGCGCTGGCCTTGAATCCGCTTGCGTTTGTCGCGGCCATCGGTTGTTATGCGCAACTCAAACCGGAAGAATTGGCGGCAGTTGACGGTGTTGATTTGGTCTTGGGCGCAACCGAAAAATTCAAACTCACCGACTACATCAACGACCTGAGTAAAAACGAACAAGGTGAAGTGCACGCTTGTGAAATAGATCAAGCAGATTTTTACATGGGTTCGTATGCCATCGGCGATCGTACCCGTGCTTTTTTGAAAGTGCAAGACGGTTGTGATTATAAATGTACGTATTGTACAATTCCGTTGGCAAGAGGCATTTCGCGGAGCGACACACTTCAAAATGTGTTGATAAATGCAAAAGAAATTAGCGATCAAGGCATCAAAGAAATTGTGTTGACGGGTGTCAACATTGGCGATTATGGCAAAGGCGAATTCGGCAACAAAAAACACGAACACACTTTTTACGATTTGGTAACAGCCTTAGATGAAGTGGAAGGCATTGAAAGACTTCGAATTTCTTCGATTGAACCCAATTTATTGAACAATCAAATCATCGAGTTTGTTGCGCAATCCAAAACTTTTGTGCCGCATTTTCACATTCCGCTGCAGAGCGGCTCAGATAAGTTGCTCAAATTGATGCGTCGTCGATATCTGACTTCACTTTATACCGAACGGGTTTCAAAAATAAAAGCTGTCTTGCCGGATGCCTGTATCGGCGTGGATGTCATTGTGGGTTTTCCGGGAGAGACCGAAGAATTGTTTTTAGAAACCTATCATTATTTGAATCAATTAGACATTTCGTATTTGCACGTTTTCACCTACTCTGAGCGAGACAACACGCCCGCGGCAGAGATGGAAGGCGCAGTTGACAAAGGCGTGCGACACAAACGCAGCAAAATGCTTCGCGCTTTATCTGTCAAAAAACGAAGGGCTTTTTACGAAAGTCAGTTGGGAAAAACGAAAACGGTTTTGTTTGAAAGTGAAAACAAAGAAGGTTACATCCATGGGTTTACCGAGAATTATGTGAAAGTAAAATGTCCGTGGAATCCGGCGTTGGTGAACACCTTGCAACAGATTAAGCTCACCCACATTGATGCGGATGGTTTGGTTCGGTTTGATTTTGTGAAATCTGACATAAAATCAGAAAACACGAGCGAAATGGCGCGTGTTTTCTAATCAAATATTTCCTTCAAACATATCGAAAATAACCTGAATTACTTATCATCAAGTTCATAGCCGTAATCAAGCCCTTTGTTGGTGATTGGCACACCAGTAGTCATCCATTCCGGCGTTGGAGCATCTTTC
>PHDQ01000288.1 GCA_002841025.1 Bacteroidetes bacterium HGW-Bacteroidetes-13
GATGTTGTAAAAGGTGCAGCAGGTGTTTTTTTGGCCGGTTTCTTTTCTAAATCTGCAACTTTAAATTGTGCGCCAATTTGTTTTTCAAGGAATTTTAAAGCTGCTTCTTTGGTGTCGAATGCTTTTGCAAGTTGCGCCTTGACAGATCTACCGTCTTTGTTGGTAAAAATCGCATCTACACGATAGGTTGAAACGGTTTTAAAATCGATGATTTCTCTTTCGCGTTCTACGATGAGTCGGACAGCGACCGATTGTACGCGACCGGCAGAAAGTCCGGTTTTTATTTTTTTCCACAAAACGGGTGAGAGTTCGTAGCCGACCAAACGGTCTAAAACGCGTCGGGCTTGTTGCGCATTGACCAAGTTGTAATCGATTTCACGCGGATTTTCGATGGCTTTCAGGATGGCATTCTTGGTAATTTGGTTAAACACGATGCGTTTTGTTTTCTCGGGCTTCAACTTTAGCGTTTCCGACAAATGCCAGGCGATGGCTTCTCCCTCGCGGTCTTCATCACTCGCCAACCAAATCATTTCTGCTTTTCCGGAAAGTTCTTTGAGTTTTTTGACAACTTCTTTTTTGTCATCTGAAACCACGTATTTCGGTTTGAAATTCTTCTCGACATCGACACCGATATCTCTAAGTGGCAAATCGGAAATATGACCAAAACTGGAAACGACCTTAAAGTCGCTACCTAAAAATTTCTCAATAGTTTTGGCTTTTGCCGGTGATTCTACAATGACTAAATTCTTTGACATGGATGTTTTTTTTCGCTACAAATGTAATAGTTTTTAAAAACTCTCAGCTTTTACTTGAAAATATTGACTCTAAAAACGAAAAGCATACTTCAGTTCTACATACATTTGGTTGTCTTCTAAAGGTGCTTCGTTGGTGTTGAAATGAAATACCGCACGGAAAACATTTTTTTGATTGGCATAGACTAACCCGAGATTAAATTTCAAGATGGATTCCTCCGGATCTACTGTGAATGGTGCGTTGTCGTTCAAAAGACTGCCTTCGAGCAAGGAATTTTGCACAACATAGCGATAACCAACTTGCGCAAAAGCAAAAAATTCTTTGGTACTGCTTGTTCCAATCATGCCAAAATCACTTGTGGTACTTAGCGAATTTCGACTGCCAAAAACAAAGCCGGCAAATTGTTCGATAAAAATATCTTTGGTACCCAAACTTCCGTTGGAAACAAAATTGAGTAAAAAATCATCTCTCAAAACCTTGTCAAAGACAAATTGCGGTTTGATGTTCACCATCAGCTCACCCGGGATTTGATCTACCCACGACGGTTTTTTGTCTATTCCCAACAACCGATGATACCAGACTTGTATGTCCTCAGCAAACGAAGCATCTCCAGTAACACCGGCTTCCAAGGCAACGCGATACATTTTATGTGTTGTTGCTTTCGTCAAAGCGGCTTCTGCAAAGAACCAACCGGCAAAAGGTCTGTCGAAAAATCGCGTGTTTAGCGCATCAATATCACCCGGTGTATATATTTGATGTCCGATTTGCAAATCAAATTGCAATGCTTCTTGCGGGTTGACCTTTACAAACATAAAATCTCGACTTAACTTTTTGCTGTATCCGACCATGATGCCATTAGAATAGGCGCGGTCTCTTGAGAAATAAAGATCATTATCGACCTGAAGATACAATTGACGCTGGTAGTTTTGCGATTTTGCGCCAAAAAAACCCATCACTAAGAAGATTTGGAAATAAAATATTTTGTTCAATTTCTTTTTTTTGAATGGGCTAAAGTAAAAATAAAATGTATCGAGGATTTGATTTCATGAATATTTAACTTTTAAAACTACCTGACACTTTGTCACGATTTATTTTAGATGTATCTTTGCAGGGTTAAAAAACCATTTGATTATGGAGAAATTGATTGAAGAAAAAAGACAGGGAGAATCTTTGGTTTTACCTGAGAATAAACGCACCACAAAAAAATTATACATAGAGAGTTACGGTTGTGCGATGAATTTTTCGGACAGTGAGATTGTCGCTTCCATCCTTGCCGGTCAAGGCTATGGTTCAACACAATTAATAGAAGAAGCCGATTTGGTTTTGGTCAATACTTGTTCGATTCGCGAAAAAGCCGAACAAACGGTTCGCAAAAGATTGGAGCTTTTCCAATCAATCAAAAAAATCAATCCGGGAATGAAAGTCGGGGTGTTGGGCTGCATGGCCGAGCGTCTGAAAAGTAAATTTCTGGAAGAAGAAAAAATTGTCGATTTGGTGGTTGGTCCCGATGCCTACAAAGACCT
>PHDQ01000289.1 GCA_002841025.1 Bacteroidetes bacterium HGW-Bacteroidetes-13
TTTTGTCCGAGTTAAAACAGTTTGTATCTTTGTCCAGAAATAAAAAGATAAAATATGTTTTCAAAAGCATGTGAGTACGGCATTCGGGCGACAGTTTATATAGCCGTTCAATCTTTGAAAGAAAGACGGGTCAATCTGAAAGAAATCGCTAAAGCCATCGAATCACCCGAGGCTTTCACTGCTAAAATTTTACAGCAGTTGGTCAAAAGCAACCTCATCGATTCGACAAAAGGTCCTTCGGGTGGCTTTGAAATTAATAAAATTCAATTCAAACAAATCAAGCTGAGTCAAATCGTTTCAGCCATTGACGGAGACAGTATTTACACGGGTTGCGGATTGGGATTAAAAGAATGTGATGAAAACAAGCCTTGTCCGGTTCATGATAAATTTAAAAATATTCGCGATGAATTGAGACAGATGCTCGAAACCACTTCAATCGAAGAATTATCATTGGGATTGAAAGAAGGCCTAACTTTTTTAAAACGCTGACCATGCACAAAGAAATCCTCACTTTGGACGATGTCAAGCAGTTGGTTGACAGTTTTTACGAAAAGGTACGAACGGACGAATTGTTGAAAAACATTTTCAATGATAAAATCCAAGATCGATGGCCGCAACATCTGGAAAAAATGTATCGGTTTTGGCAAACCATCTTGTTGGAAGATCATACTTATTTTGGCAGTCCGTTTGCACCACATGCGAAACTGCCGATTGCACAAGAACATTTTGAACGATGGTTAATTCTTTTCAATGAGAACATCGACGCACAGTTTGATGGAGCAAAAGCAAAAGAGGCTAAATGGCGTGCAGAGAAAATGGCCGAAATGTTTCAACACAAAATAGCATATTATAAATCTTCTCAAATAACAACATCATGAATATTACAAAAGAAGCAATTGTAGGCGAAATTGTCGCCCAAGATTACCGCACCGCAGCCGTTTTTAAATCGCACGGCATCGATTTTTGCTGTAAAGGCAACCGCAGCATTGAAGAAGTATCCGCCGCAAAATCGTTATCCATAGACAGCTTGATATCCGAATTGACGGAATTGCAGCAACAAACAGGTGCCACCACCAACGATTATCAATCTTGGCCTTTGGATTTGTTGGCAGATTACATCGAGAAAAAACACCATCGTTATGTAGAATCAACTTCATCGCAACTCAAACAATACTTAGCGAGACTTTGCGAAGTACACGGCAAACAACATCCCGAACTCTTCGAAATTGCCGAACAATTTTACGCCTCTGCGGGCGAATTGGCTCAGCACATGAAAAAAGAAGAGCTCATCTTATTTCCTGCCGTACGAAAAATGGCAAATGCCCAACACAATCACCAAAAAATGGAAGCACCTCATTTCGGAAGCGTCCAGAATCCCATTCAAATGATGATGAAAGAACACGACACGGAAGGCGAACGATTCAGGCTGATTGACAAATTGAGCAACCATTATACGCCTCCGCAAGACGGCTGCAATACCTACAAAGTAACTTTCGCGCTCTTAAAAGAATTTGAAGATGACCTGCATCAACACATTCACTTGGAAAACAACATCCTTTTCCCGAAGGCACTTGCCTTGGAGAAAGAGTTAGCATAATAGATTTCTATGAATAAATCGCTTAGGTTTCATAACATTTTGAAAACAAGTTGTTATTAAGAAAACTTTAAATAAAAATATGGTGTGAAAATCATACTTTTAGTGCAACTTATTAATTCAACAAACAAACCTATGATTACTTCATTTATTAAATCTACGCACAAACTGGTATTGATTGCACTTCTATTTGGGAGTTCGCTAACCGGTATTTCCCAAAATAAATTTGGAGGTCTGGCACTTTACACCGTTAGAGATGACATGGGCAAAGATGCCAAAGCGACCTTGACAGCAGTAGCCGCAGCAGGATACAAATATATTGAGGCAGCAGGATACAATGACGGGAAATTTTATGGAATGGAACCGTTGGTATTCAAACAGACCTTAAAAGAACTGGGATTAATTCCCGTCAGTACGCATCAAGGCACGGTTACCTTAGAAAATGCAGATGCCATGATTGCAGATGTCAAAGCCGCCGGATTTCAGTATTTTGTGATTCCGGTTCCGCCAATGGGTCTTTTTACTTTTGACTCCAAAGACCGTACAATGGGAATGAAAGGAAGTGTAGAGAATTTAGCAAATATATTGACCACTTTGGGTGAAAAATGCCAAAAAGCCGGTTTAAAATTATTGTATCACAACCATAATTTTGAATTTATGAAAAACCAAGATGGCATC
>PHDQ01000290.1 GCA_002841025.1 Bacteroidetes bacterium HGW-Bacteroidetes-13
AATTAGCGACTTTTTACACAATTTTACAGTAATTTTACGATTGAATAAAATCAAGTCCAAGCCCTATGACTCTTACCTGCATCGTTGTCGATGATTCTTTTGTTCAAAAACTTTCCATCAAAAAATTGGTTGAACAGAACAGCAATCTACTTTTAACTGGAGACTACAACAATGTAATGGATGCAAAAAAACATCTGAGAAATGAAAAATTAGATTTGATTTTTTTAGATATTGAGATGCCCATTTTATCTGGTTTTGATCTGCTCGACTCCTTGGAAGAGTTACCCCAAATAATCTTTGTTACCGGCAAAATAGAATACGCCTTTAAAGCTTTTAATTACGACGCAACCGATTATCTCCAAAAGCCCGTTTCAGCAGAAAAATTTAACAGAGCGGTCAGCCGAGCCATCGAAGTTAAAAAACTAAGAGATCAAAAATCAAATGCGTTTAACAATGATTTTATTTTTATAAAAGCCAATTCAAAAAACATCAAACTGTTTTTGCAAGAGATAAAATATCTCGAAGCCATGGGTGATTACGTAAAAGTAGTCAGCGATTTTAATTCATACATGGTTTTGAGTACCATGAAACATTTTGAAAAGGAATTGCCTGAAAATTTTATGCGGGTTCACAAATCTTTCATTGTTAACATGACTCGGGTGGAAGGTTTTGACCACAAAAACGTTTCAGTTGGTGGCATAAGCATTCCTATCAGCCGAAATAAAAAACAAGACATCGAGTCTTCTATTGTCTCCAATTCTCAATAGTTGTCAACGTCAAGACTGATTTTCAACGACCTGAAATCCCTGACAGCAAGCAGCGAATCTTTTAATTTAAAAATTTGATTCTTAGCTAATTGCGTCGATTTATTCGCATCCAATTTCACAATTACATGTTTAATATGCTCATTCCTGATGCGGGAAATACCGGGCGACTCCGGTCCCAAAACATGCATGTTTAATTGAATGTGTAGTGCTTCCGCAAACCAGTTTGCACCGAGGTGAACCTTGTCATAATCGCGATGTTTTATTACTATTTTGATGATTTTAAAGTAGGGTGGATATTTGAACTCCTGCCGTTGCCGCAATTGATTCTCGAACATTTCTCTGAAATCTCCACGTCCAACCTGCTGAAGCACCTCGTGTTCCGGATTAAACGTTTGGATCATCACTTTGCCGCGAAGGTCACCCCTGCCTACCCTTCCGGAAACTTGACGCAACAATTGAAAACAATGCTCATGCGCTCTAAAATCAGGATGATGCAACAAATCATCGGCTTGCAAAACGCCTACCAAAGCTATATTTCTAAAATCCAAACCTTTAGAAAGCATTTGGGTGCCAATCAAAATATCTATCTCGCCACTGTCAAAAGCGTGTATAATTTTGTCAAAACCTTTTTTCCCTTTGGTCGTATCCGAATCCATGCGTGCTACGTTCGCTTCCGGAAAGAGTTTTCTCACTTCGTCTTCTACTTGTTCCGTTCCAAAACCTTTGGCATCGAGATGCACACTGCCACAAGCGAAGCAATTATCTGGCATTTGAGTTGCATATCCGCAGTAGTGACAACGCAGTTTATGACTTTGTTGATGATACGTCAGACTGACATCGCAATTGGGACAATAGGGCACGTTCCCACAGGTTTTACATTCAATCACCGGCGCAAATCCCCTGCGGTTTTTAAAAAGAATGACTTTCTGTTTTTCAGACAAAGCTTCCTGAATTTCCAATATTAGAGAATCTGAAAAGTGACCTTTCATCAATTTCTTGTGATATTTCTCTCGTAAATCGACAAAGATTGTTTCGGGTGATTGAAATTCACCAAATCGATTTTGAAGTTCCACCAATTGGTACTTGCCCGTTTGGGTGTTAAAAAAACTCTCCAAACTCGGAGTCGCTGTGCCGAGCAATACTTTTGATTGATGCAATTTTGCCAAATAAATCGCCGCATCTCTCGCCTGATAGCGCGGCGCGGGATCAAACTGTTTGAATGAAACTTCATGCTCTTCGTCAATCACCACCAATCCCAAATTGGAAAACGGCAAAAACACGGCCGATCGTGCGCCGACAATGATTTGTCCTTTGCTTGAATTATGAAGCACATTTTGCCAAGTTTCAACGCGTTCGCTTTGGTTGTATTTGGAATGATAAACCCCAATTTTATCGCCAAAATAGCTCCGCAATCGAGACACAATTTGTGTGGTCAATGCAATTTCGGGCAAGAGATACAAAACTTGTTTGCCCGAAGCGATGACTTCGCGAATCAGCTC
>PHDQ01000291.1 GCA_002841025.1 Bacteroidetes bacterium HGW-Bacteroidetes-13
TTATCGTTCTCCCTCCCACTCCGCTAAAAATTGCGCGAGGTAATTTTCCATAAAACGATGTCGATCATCAGCAATTTTTTGAGCAGTTTCAGTATGCATCCGATCTTTGAGTAACAGCAGTTTTTCGTAGAAATGATTGAGCGTCGGAGAAATCGTTTTTTTGTACGTTTCCTTATCCATGTTCAGGTTGGGTTTCACTTCAGGATTGTACAATTCCCGATTTTTAAAACCCCCGTAATTAAAAGTACGCGCGATACCGATGGCACCTATGGCATCCAACCGGTCGGCATCTTGAATGATGTCTAATTCCTTGGAGCGAAATTTTTGGGCGAAATTTCCACCTTTAAACGAAATGTTTTCAATAATCTTCACCACATGATCGATGGTTTCAGCATCCACGCCCTCTTGTTCAAGAAATGCACGAGCCATTTTCGGCCCGATGGTTTCGTCGCCATTGTGAAATTTTGAATCGGCCACATCGTGCAACAATGCACCCAGAGTGATTACTGTTTCATTCGCTTTTTCTGATTTGTTGATGCGTATCGCCATTTTATAAACCCGCTCCACATGAAACCAATCGTGACCGGCTTCGGCACCTTGCAGTTGTGTTTTTACAAATCGAATGGTATTCTGAATAATGTTTTCCGTATTTTTCATTTTCAAAATTGAAGTTAAAAAAACCACGCTTTCGGCGTGGTCATTTCGTTGATATCTGAAGAGATCAACAGAACTCTTCGTAGGCTTGGGTCAGGTTGTCGGCAATCACTTCAGCCGGACGACCCTCGATGTGGTGTCTTTCGAGCATGTGCACCAACTCACCGTCTTTGAATAGCGCGATGCTGGGCGAAGAAGGCGGAAACGGAGCCATGTGGCTTCTCGCTTCGTCAACGGCTTCGCGATCGACACCGGCGAAAACAGTCACCAAATGATTGGGTTTTTTCGCGCCTTTGATGGAGTGTTTGACCGCCGGACGGGCATTGGCAGCCGCGCAACCGCAGACCGAATTGACTACCACCAAAGTGGTGCCTTTTTGTTGGATAGCTTGGGTTACCTCCGCAGCGGAATGAAGCTCTTGAAAACCTGCATTTGTCAGGTCGTCACGCATGGGTTTTACTAATTCGGGTGGATACATATCGTTCTTTTTTAAATCAATTTTTCAGGACAAAGATAGGGAAAATAACAAACTTTGTCTTAGCTTATAACGGTTTCTTTGTAAGATGAATCTCGAAGTAAACACCAATTCGATTAGCGCGAAGCCGATTGTTGTTGCGTCATATTGATTTAGAATTACATTTTTTTGGTAAAAGAATGGTAGTTTGCTTCGGTTTCATAATAATCCACTTCGCCATTTGCTTTTTTCAGCACGATGTAGGCCTCAGATTTGTCGACTTTCTTCCCGCTAAAAGGGTCAACAGCCATCCGCGAATTCTCCTCTTTATTCAATCGGTACACACACATTTCGCAACAGCCATAATACGTTTTGCCATTGACAGGTACGGCTATCTGAGCTTTTCCCATAAAGGCATTATTCACCATACACACCAAGTCGTTGGGCACTTGCTCGCCAACACGATAGGTCTTGACTGGAACAAAAACTTCTTCTGTTTTTTCAACTTGCGGTTGTTTCGATTCAACCGGAATCGTTGATTTTTCTACATTTTCCTGATTTTTTGAGGCCTGATTGCATGAAATCAAGGCAACGCCTATCAGTAAGCTGCTCATCAAGTGGATTGAATTTTTCATTTGTTTAAGATTTAAAAGATTACAGTTACACATGTTTATTAAAAATTATTGAATTGTTTTTAATACTTCGCCACACCCAAGCATTCTGCTGCCGTAGTAGGGGTTTTCTACGGTTTTGGAAACACTCAGCCATTCTGCCCCCTTGTTTTGGTTGGCCATCGGGCAATATTGCACGTAAAAAGTTTGCTCAAACGGCCCGAAATCGTAGGTCATTTCTATCAGGATGTTGGACAGCTCAATAAAAACAGTTCGGGCTTCATCGATTTTTTTGGTTTGTAAAAATTGTGTTGTTTGTGCCGTTATCCGTTTTTGATACTCCATCCATTTGTTGTGGTTGTCTCCGTTAAATAAACCCATGCTGGTTCCCGTTACCGCTTTTTGCAATGCTTTGGCTTGATTGCTAGCTTCAGTAAAATTATCTTTTACCAAGGCGTTTTTCACAAGTAAGTATTGATCGACTAATTTTTCCACGGCAGCTTTGGCTTCTTTTGATAAAGCTACTGTTTCGCCGGTTGTCTT
>PHDQ01000292.1 GCA_002841025.1 Bacteroidetes bacterium HGW-Bacteroidetes-13
ACTGAAAGTCTATTCCATCGAAAGGCAGTCGGAATTGTTTAAAAAAACCAAATTATTGCTGTCAAAATTAGGTTACAATCCCAAATTTCTGACTTTTGGAGACGGTTACAAAGGTTTGCCTGATTATGCTCCTTTTGATGGAATTTTGGTGACGGCAGCTGCGCCCGAACTTCCGAAAGCATTACTCGCGCAACTCAAAATAGGTGGGAAGATGGTTATTCCCGTGGGAGATGAAACCCAAGAAATGATGAGTATCACACGCAAAAGCGCAACAGATTTTGAAAAAAAATCGTTTGGTAAATTCAAGTTTGTGCCGATGCTCGCAAATAAGAATTAATTTTTAAATACTTTATTTTTCTGACCAAATAGGCAACGGGCAAACGTTAAGTTTTAAATGTTAAAAATCTATCATCAATTGTTATCAAAACATTTTTTCTCTCTTAGTTCTTTTGTCCCATCATCATCAGATAAGCTTTTAGAAATTCGTCGATATCGCCGTTCATGATTCCTTCCACATCTGATGATTCGTAGGAGGTGCGAACATCTTTTACCAATTTATACGGGTGCATCACGTAGTTGCGGATTTGCGAACCCCATTCAATTTTCATTTTGCCTGCTTCGATATCGCTGCGTTGGGCTTGCTGTTTTTTCAATTCAATTTCATACAACTGCGATTTGAGCATTTGCATGGCACGTTGTCTGTTGTCTTGTTGCGATCGGGTTTCTGAACAAGATATTTGAATGCCGGTAGGCTTGTGGGTCAATTGTACTTTGGTTTCCACTTTGTTGACGTTTTGACCGCCGGCACCGCTCGATCGGGAAGTGATGATTTCCACATCGGCCGGATTGATTTCTATTTCGATGGTGTCGTCCACCAACGGATAGACATAGACCGACACAAAAGAAGTATGGCGTTTGGCATTGCTGTCAAAAGGAGAAATGCGCACCAATCGATGCACGCCGTTTTCGCCTTTCAGGAATCCGAAGGCATAATCGCCCTCAAATTCGAGTGTAACGGTTTTGATACCTGCCACATCGCCTTCCTGCAGGTTGAGTTCGCGCACTTTGTAGTTTTGTTTTTCTGCCCACATTACATACATACGCATGAGCATCTGCGCCCAATCGCAACTTTCGGTACCGCCGGCTCCGGCTGTGATTTGAATCACCGCGCTGAGCGAATCGCCTTCTTCCGAAAGCATGTTTTTGAATTCAAGACTTTCTAAAAAGTGAAGCGTTTTGGCATATAATGTTTCCAATTCTTCGCCGACAGGCTCACCCGATTTAAAAAACTCATGCGTCATTTCGAGCTCCTCGGCCATTTCAGCCAACAGCTGATAGTCGCCTACCCATCTTTTTTTGATGCGCAGCGATTGCATGACGAGTTCGGCTTCTTTGGGATTGTTCCAAAAATTTGGGTCGAAGGTTTTTTCCTCTTCGTTGGCTATTTCTATTTCTTTTGCATCTACGTCAAAGATACCTCCTCAACGCGCCAAGGCGTTCTATCACATCCTTTACCAAATCGGTGCTGACCATATCAATTTTGTTTTGCGCAAAAATAGAATTTAAGAACACACAAAAGTAACAATTGCTATTTTTTTTACATTCAACTTGTTTTGAATTAAATAAAAGTAATTCAGCACGCTTTTTTTAAGTGTAAAGTATTGAGGGCATATCTTTTCGATGAACATGTGGTACAAAGATTTACGAAATTTTTCACAAAATCTTCAAAGTGTTTATCAGAAGGTCTAATTATTTTGTGTTTTTTGAGGCTTCTTTGCGTTTTTTGTGAAGCAATGAAAGCATCATTTATTTTTTTGATAAGAATTTCACTCATCTTAATCGTAAATTGAATTCTTTTCTGGCATTTCAGAAACAATTTTCTTCTAATTAAACAACTGCAATAATTACAATATATGCGAATTAAGCCCGACCCGGTCGTTTAGGTGGTCGTTCATAGCTGCGACATTTGATCATGCTTGTTCGACCCCGTCGGGGTCGCAGAATCGTATTTAAAGTATAAGTTATGAACGTGTAATGCCTTCGGCATCAGATAAATAGAGCATTAAAATTTGAGTAACTATTCAGCTATTCAAATGAATGTCGTTTTAACCGTCACTTCGCGTGGTTTTTAATAGTCATGCGAGAGTTTCACTATTAAAAATTGCTTGTCTGACACAGGCAGGTATCGAGAAGCTTGAAATTGTAGCGTTCTCGATACGTTTTATTAAAAAAAGC
>PHDQ01000034.1 GCA_002841025.1 Bacteroidetes bacterium HGW-Bacteroidetes-13
TCAAGTATGATTCAATAATAATTCAACGATTCAATAGGCATAGTGAAGAGATCTATAAAAGATGGATTATAGAGGATAAAGGAATAATTCTGAACGATATTCTTCAGTTGGAGGTTCACTCGTATAAAGGTTAAGCCCAAAAGAATAGTCTCCAACACCTACTTCAGCAGCAGCCGTTCTGTATTTGTCCCCACCAAACCAAGCATCGTTTGTCATGGCAAAACTAAAATCACCTGAATGAAGTCCTAACAATCCGGTTCTTTGATTGAGGTCATTCAAACCTCCCGAGCCACTCCAAAAATTAGTGCCTAAGGTCAAGCCTTTCCCTCCGTCGTCCCAGTTTGCGCCCCACGATTTTCGGTATTCCCAGCCTTTGGCTTCTGAGCCTATAGCTACTAAACCGCTTTTTTTATTTCTTGTTTTTTTCATTTCTTAAAAAAACAGGATTAACATTTTCTTCTATTAATTGATTCAAATAAGATAAGGTGTCTAACCTTTTAAAATTATATACAACCTCTCTCTTTTCGGAGAGGTAGCCTTCTTTTCCATAGGCTCCTATAAGTTTAACTTGATTAGGAGAAATAATTTTGTAAAAATATGTTGCAATAAAAGAAGGATTCCCTCCACTACTGAGTGCAAATTGTGTTATTAGTGTATCTTTATTTATTTCAAAAATACCATTATTTTGTTTAAACTTAAGCCCGTATTCTATACTTCTTCGGGAATACATCCTTTTGTAAAAAGAATCTATTTCTACAACGCGGTCATATCCCCCCATCCTGTGTGTTTTACCTTTTTCCGTCAAAATAAAAAAATGAATTGCTAACGAATTGCTGCTTTCATTTTCGTCTAGTTTCCATGTTGTATAATAATAACCGTCAGTTCTAATTTTTTTTAAAGACTCATTTGGTGGCAATTCGGTTGAAACGTATTCACCATAAGTGTTTTTCAAGAACGTTACACAAGAATTCAGAACAATGGAGAGTAAAATTATTAAGAAAGTACGTGTTACCATAGCGTAAATCTGTTAAATGATTGATATTGAATATAAGAATATGGCGGAAATTCTGTTTGCATTTCTCTAAAACCTGGTCCTGGAGCTAGTGGAGAATTGTGTATTAATCTATTTTGCCCTAAAACTCTTATTGCTTCATTGTGATACCCTATTTGATAGCCTCTGTAACCTAAAGACAAAGAACTTAGCCTGAACATATCTGCCTCAGGATTTGTCCAAATACCATATTTTGATCTAGAGTCAAGGTCACTAAAATCATTTTGATTTCTAATATCTCCCTCCTTTCCGGTAAAATATTTAAGATTAAGATTAATCTGCTTGTAGCTAACCTGTAATGCAGTAGTCCTATGTTGATCAGTGCCACCGGAGAGTAAATTACCAAACCACTTAAACGGCGCACCTCCATCATTCTCATACCTCAACCCAAAATCCCCATTTCTATAACTAAATCCACCCACTATTTGGTCAACCTGTTTGTTAAAGTGTAACATTATCACAAATCATTTTTGATTTTCCCCTAATTTTTTTAATTCATCCGGGACTTTCAAACTGATTGAATCTAATTCCCTGAAAAAATAAACCTTTTTCCACTCAAAATTTCTTTTAAAATAGAAATCATATCCCTTATAAAATCTAATGCTTCTTTTTTCCAAATTATTTATAGCAACCTGTTCAACTAAGTAATAATTTTTGTTTCTGCTTTCGGTAAATGATCTCATAGTTAGGGTGTCACCTCGCATGGTATATCTACCCCAACGATTGATTAATAATCCTTTTGGAAAAGGGTTTTTTTGACTTTTTGCTTCTAAATGCAACACAAATGAATCAATTTTTTTAAGAAGACTGTCTTTATTACGAATGTTCTTTGTTTCATGATAATATTTACTTCTGCTAGCCAAATAATCATATATTTCAGACTTAAAA
This sequence comes from Bacteroidetes bacterium HGW-Bacteroidetes-13, assembly GCA_002841025.1. Taxonomy (GTDB): domain Bacteria; phylum Bacteroidota; class Bacteroidia; order Flavobacteriales; family Flavobacteriaceae; genus UM-FILTER-40-17. Next base: position 1,940 of record PHDQ01000034.1, read on the forward strand.
TATCCGTCTTGGAAATAAATAAACAAAATGGGGGAAATTAATGTATCCTCGTTTTCTACAAATGTAGAATAATAATAACCATTATATAATGGACTTTTCTTTGTGTTAATTTGAGCTGGTTTTAAGTAACCTTTTTTGCTTACAAAATAGCACGAAGTAAGTAGAGATGCTAATATTAATAACAAACCGTTTTTTACCATAATGTATATCGATTGGATGATTGATACTGAAAATATGGTTTCCATTCGTTGCTCAAAACCTTATAAATAGGCTGATGCTTTCCAGGAGTCCATGTGTGTGCAAGCCTGTTTTGGAAGAAATCTCTTATTTGCTCAGAGTTTGCACCTAATCTATAACCCCTGTAACCAAATGATAAGGCACCTAACCTATACTTGTTGGCAGAAGGATTTATCCATGTACCATAACCATAACCTTGAGAAAAATCTACTAAACTTGGGTCATTTATAGCATTTGAAAACATAGTGTTACTTTCATCTGCTCCCGATTTTCCGGTAAACAAATTACCTCTTAGTGAAAATTCCCTGTAAGAAACTTCGAAAGCGTTTGTCCTGAACATATCAGTATCTCCACTAGTGTATTTTCCTAATAGGGTGGCTCCATCATTTTCATATCTGAACCCAAAATCCCCATTTCTATAACTAAATCCACCCACTTTTTGGTCAAACCTGCCTCCCAATCCGCTAAACGTAGTGCTGTACAACCCAAAGCCGTTTTTGCCGTCATCCCAGTTTGCGCCCCACGATTTTCGGTATTCCCAGCCTTTTGCCCCAGAGCCATGCGCACTACCGTAATAGCTCACTCCATATCCTACGGAAGCACTAAAGTTTCCGTCGCTAAAACTTACCGAAAAGTTTGCGCCCGCCCCAAAACCATTTCCAAAAGCAATAGAGGGCGAAACACTAAAATTCCAGTTGCCTACGCTAAAATTGGCGCTAGGCAAGAGCCCTGCTACTACACCCATAACTATAGAAGACACTATACTTCCTAAGGTCATGACAGGTGGCACAAATCCGAATGAGACAACAGTGATAGCACCAGCTATAGCTCCTCCAAGGGCAGACATTCCAAAACCTTTCCAATTCCAATTCCCTGTAAACAGCGAACTTATCGAATACGCCGCAGCCGCAGTTACTGCACCAATTTTAAATAACCCATAAATAGTATTACCTAAAACAGAAAAGAATGACTCCCCACTCGGATCCGTATAACTCAACGGGTTGTTCAACACATAACCATAACGGTTAAAGTTTTGGGTGTTGTATGGATCCTGAACAAAGTTGTCAGGCATTAAGAACCTGTGCAGTTTTGGGTCGTATAATCTGCCGTTCATGTGCACTAGCCCCACGCCAAGCAAGTGTTCGTGACCTGTGTAGCCTCTGTCAAGTAGTGTAAAAGAACTTAAATTGTTGCCCGCACCGTCCTGCAAGATAGCAATTTCGCCCCACGCATCAAATATACGTTTTTCTTGTATAACACCCGCGCTGTCGGTGATGGCTAAAATACTACCTAAATAATCCCTAAAAAGGTAATAATAGCCCTCGGTGGTGGTACTTGTCTGCTCGGAGTGCCAAACAGCCGGTGCGCCGTAGGCATCGCCGCCCATGTAGGTAACAAAAGTGGTATAACGATATCGAGGCAATATAGATGTTATATTGCAATTTAAGGATCAAACCATTTGCCATTCCTTATAACAGATAATAAATGTTTAACTTTGAGAGGTTTTTTCTTTTTCCTAATCATAGGGAAAATCCTTTTTAGTACTGACAGTAAAATGAATTCATCTTCTTCAAAATATTCATAATATGAGAACGATTCCATATTAACATTAAATTCATTCTGAAACAATTTAATAAAATGTTCATTGTCTTCTGAAAGAGTATTTAACTCATTAACTTTTGTGTCCAAACTGACATCTCCTACCCCAAAAGTATGAGTCATCAATTTTTTTAGTTTTTCTAAGTTTATTTCTTCATTCATAATTTCAATCTTGTATATACTGAAGTTGTCCAAACCCAATTAATCTTCCTATCGGTATTATATAATTCCTATTGTAATACGTAGCTTTATCTAAGGTATATCCTCCGGTAGGCCACGTATACCTTCTCCTAATAAATCTACCCCATTTTCCATATGTCCTTAAGGATTGAATTGTTGTAAATTCGCTGGCTCTGCCCAAAGTGGGTAACCCTAAAGCGGATTTTGGAATTGGCATTACCCGCCTTGTTATTGCAATTTCTGCGACTTTCTCACTTGCAAACCCAAGATCTTGACCAATTTCATAAGCAGACATATTGGGTATGTTGGTTACATAGTTTTCTATGGATTGCCCCAACTGTGCCCGCAACATCATTCCCTCGGCAGTTGGTATAGTGCTACCCATAGCAGCCAAATCCATAAATCCTTGACCCAAGCCTTTCCAACCTTGCGTTGTGGTAAGGCTTTCAATGAAATCCCATGTGCTATTAACCCCTGAAACAAGACCTGCTATATAACCGGTTTGAAATGCAAAGGCACTGTAGATTAACCCATTAATCCGACCACTAGCTCCTCTTATCCCATTAGTCCCCGTATTCATGCCACCCCCCCCCGTAGGACCAAAGATAAACAAATTGGTCGGTACAGATGGGGACATATTGCCCGGTATTTCAAACATCTGCACCTCCGGGGAAGGGGCTCTGTCCCGTCCACCGCCAAAAAGCCTCTTGAAAAACCGCCCCGTTTCCCGGAAAGGGCGCGCAATGGCATCGCCCACTGATTTGGCCTGACTGCCAATCCAGTTGCGCGCATCGGGCCACCAACCGTTGACCCAACCTTTTATACTGTCAAAATTACTTAAAATATTGGCAATTGCGTTTGCCCATCCTGCACCTTCAAACTCCGATGAATCCCCCGCAGTCTCGGCGTACTCACCCGAAGGATCCACATACATCAACGGGTTGTTCAACACATAACCATACCGGTTAAAGTTTTGGGTGTTGTATGGATCCTGAACAAAGTTATCCGGCATCAAAAAGCGGTGCAGTTTCGGGTTCCCTCGACAAGCTCGGGACAGGCTTCAAGCCTGCCGTTCCCTCCTCCGGCGGGCAGGCATGTGTACTAAACCAACGCCAAGCAAATGTTCGTGGCCTGTGTAACCACGGTCAAGTAATGTAAAAGAACTTAGGTTGTTGCCCGCACCGTCCTGCATCAAATTATTTCAGTTTTAATAATTGTTAAAGTACAAGTTAACAACCCTTAAAAAATTCTACAGTAATGCATTTTTATCAATATATTCTAATGAATGATTTATAAATAGTTTGAAATTTAATATTTTATTGGAGGGACACAAAATTTCCTTAAGAGAAATATATTCTGTTCTCACAGATTTGCCTTGTAGCATTTTTATTAATGCAAGAATATAATTATTTTGTTTTTCTATTACAACATCGTAGTATGGCAGAAAGAAGAAAGAGATTAAAATTGTTCCTTGTTCATTTGAGTAGGAAACATATCCTCCATCACTATTGTTTCTTATAATTTCAGAAATTTTAAATCTTTTTCCCGCCATATAATCTTTGGTTTGCTGGATTATACTTTCTATTTCTTTTTCTTCAAAATCTAAATTAATCATATGTCGAAAATCTTAATTTAAAACTACTAAATGGGGCATAAGTTCTAACAAAATTGATGTTGTTATAACTTCTAAGATTAATGGTGTTTAGCTCTATCCCATGATAGAAAACACTATTACTACTCCTGCCAATATTGTAAATTGGTGAATTTGAATCAATAACATTGTTGATGAATTTACTATTAAAAAGTAAGGCTTCCGGGTTTGGGGAATTTTGACCTAAAAATGCCTTCATCCCATTTGGCCACTCGCCGAAGCGATTATTGTTAGTAATAGTTTCAGAGTTAAAATCGTTGGCAAAATTATCCACTTTAATTTGTGGACCTCCTATCATTACACTATTATTTCTAACCCCACTCCAAGGTTTAATTCCTTGTTGTTTTGCCAGTGCATATTGAGTAGCTCCACCTGATATAGCTCCTATAGTAGCCCCAATCCCCACCGAACCAATTCCTGCTTTATGTGCCAAACTCAAATCGCCAGTAGATATGAATCCCCCAACAAAACCTCCCGAATATCCCCCAACTGCTCCACCAGCAGCACCTCCAATAAGACCTTTCACTACTGGACTTGATATCCCTATTCCATTAACCATAACATTATTAACAGCGTTATTTGCAATATTCCCTAAACCTCCACCAACAAAGCCAGATAAGGCTCCTATTGATGCGCCTTTCAGTACATTTCCATCTCCGCCTGGTAATACTGCAAAACCGCCACCTTGAATAATACCAGCAACTGCTCCGCCCAAACTCGCACTTAAAAAAGCTGTGGTACCCTTAACTGCCAAAGATGCCGCTATTCCCGCACCAGCTCCAGCAGCGGCGGCTCCAAGAACGGCTCCTCCGCCTATACCTAACCAAGTACTTCCACTTTTCCAATTCCATTTAAAAGGATTCCATGTGCCGTTGGCTTGTACGCCACCAATGTAAGCACCAACGACGGCTCCAATTATCAACAAGGGTATAATCTCCCCACTCGGATCCGTATAACTCAACGGGTTGTTCAACACATAACCATACCGGTTAAAGTTTTGGGTGTTGTATGGATCCTGCACAGAGCTTCGCTCGTACCGTTCGTTTCGCCATGAAATCGTTCATGGCTCCACTCCGGCGTGTCCGGCATCAAAAAGCGGTGCAGTTTCGGATTCCCTCGACAAGCTCGGGACAGGCTCCAAGCCTGCCGTTCCCTCCTCCGGCGGGCAGGCATATGTACCAAACCAACGCCCAACAAATGTTCGTGGCCTGTGTAACCACGGTCAAAGATCACAAAATTTGGAAGAACGTTGTTGTTGGCACAGGTGATTTTTACCACCTCGCCCCATGCATCAAATATACGTTTTTCTTGTATAACACCCGCGCTGTCGGTGATTAAATATTATAAAACGCTCTTCCAATAATTCATATCTGTAAAATTGACTTTTAGCGGTCATACCTGTCTGCCGACTGGCAGATACGTTTTCGCGATATTATTTATTTGCTTAAGCAAGCTTGGTGTCAATGCTGATTTCATAAATTTTTGTTAGGGTTTGCGGTTACTGTTTTAAAACATTTTCCCGCCCAAACAAAAAAAACTACTTTTACGACTTGATTTTTTTTTATGAAAAAACGATTCTTTAGTTTGTTTGTGGTATTTGGTGTCTTTGCGCATTCTCAAAACATCCAAAGTTTTCAAGCCGGTGAGTGGTTCAAATTCAGGATTCACTACGGTATTTTCAATGCGAGCTATGCTTCGCTTGCCGTGAGCGATACGGTCTATGAAGGAAAACCTGTGTATCATGTTTCCGGTAAAGGAAAATCGACCGGGTTGTTGGGAGTTTTCTTTAAGGTGGACGACCATTATGAGAGTTATTTTGACAAAAAAACCGGAAAACCCTACAAATATGTCATCAAGACTGAAGAAGGCCCGACCACCAAAGACAAAGAAGTTTATTTTAATTATGACAAAAGCATCGTAACCGTCAAAAACAACGAACGAAAAAAATCGGATGAACTGCCCATCAAAGGCAACCATGTACAAGATATGCTGTCTGTTTTTTACTTTTTAAGAAACAGCATTGACCAACGAAAAATAGTTGTTAACCAAGAGTTTGAACTCGACATGATTTACGATGATGAACTTTTTAAATTCAAACTCAAGTTTTTAAAAAGAGAAGTTTTGCGCACCAAATTTGGGAAAATCCCCACCTTGGTTTTCCGTCCCTACGTGGCTACGGGTCGTGTTTTTAAAGAACAAGAAAGCATGACGGTTTGGGTTTCTGACGACGACAACAAAATTCCCCTCAGAATCAAAGCTGATTTGACTGTCGGCTCCATCAAGGCAGATTTAGATGCTTTCAAAGGATTGAAACACTCGTTCACCGTCAAAATTGAATAACCGATGACGCTATCCGAAAAAGATAATAAAACCCTCTCCGCAATTCAACAAAAATTGGAAGCCATCGGGCAAGATACTTCCACGCATTTGGAAGGCCTGCTCTGGAGTAAACCCATGACTTATTGGGATTATATCCAAACCGATGCCTTACTCAACCTGCAAGTACAGCGAACTGTGCTTCCGGACGAGATGGTGTTTATCGGTTACCACCAAATCAACGAATTGATTTTCAAACTTGTTTTGTGGGAATTGGCACAAGTTGCAGAAACAAAAGAATTGACCGCCGCTTTTTTTAAAGAAAAACTAAACCGATTGACCCGTTATTTTGACATGCTCACCACTTCTTTCGACATCATGAAAGACGGAATGACGGTAGAGCAATACATGAAATTCAGAACCACGCTCACGCCGGGAAGTGGTTTTCAATCGGCACAATACCGGTTGATAGAATTCGGCTCAACAAACATCATAAACCTTATCGATGCCCGCCACAGAGAAAATTTGAGAAACGAACGCAATCCGGAAATACTCTTCGAAAATCTTTATTGGCAGGCTGCCGGAAAGGATCGTCAAACGGGAGAAAAGTCCTTTTTGCTAAAAGAATTTGAAAAAAAATACAAAAGACATTTTCTCACTTTCGTGGCAGATTATCAACATAAAAATCTTTGGTCGAGATATCAAGAATTGTCTTCCGAAGAACAAAAAGATGAGAACCTGCTGACTTCCATGCGGCATTATGACAGGACGGTCAACATCCAATGGGTGATGGCGCACTATCATGCAGCCGAGCATTTTCTCGACAGTGGGAAAATTCCGGTGGAAGCTACCGGTGGAAGCCACTGGAAAAAATATATGCATCCGCGATTTCAAAAAAGAATATTTTTTCCTGACCTTTGGACGCGTGAAGAATTAAACAATTGGGGTAATGAATAAATCGATTATGAGAAAGGGCTTTTTATTGTTGGTGCTATGCGCGATAGGTTTTGTTGGGTGTAAATCAAAAGAAGAAATAAAACCGGTTGAAGTTGAAATAAAAGTTGAACCGAAAATTGAAGAATTCGGCTTCTTGCTCAACGATTTTGACGTGGTTAAGGACACCATCAAATCGGGTGATAATTTCGGTGATTTGCTTACAAAAAACCGTTTAGATTACAGTAAAATATACGAAATAACCTCCCAAATCAAAAATGATTTTGATGTGAGAAGGCTCAAAGTTGGGAAAAAATACACCTTACTCAAAAGTAAAGACAGCACCAACCAACCTTTGGTTTTTATCTACCAAGACAACAAGATAGACTATGTAGTCATTGATTTTCGTGACAGTATTTTTGTAAAAAAGAAAAAGCTTCCGGTAACCATCGTCGAAAAAACGGCGATTGGGGAAATCAATAGTTCGTTGTCCAATGCGATTGTCAATCAAGGACTTGATTACGAAATTGCCAATAAACTTTCTGATATTTACGCCTGGTCTATCGACTTTTTCAGGCTGCAGCCAAAAGACAGATTCAAAATTGTTTACACGGAAAAATACATCAACGACACGGTTTTTGCCGGTATCGACGAAATCAAATCCGCTTATTTTGAGCACAATGGAAAACCATTTTACGCTTTCAAATACAAGACAGACTCCATCACCGGTGCTGAAGATTATTACGATGTAAAAGGTAACACCTTGCGAAATCAGTTTTTAAAAGCTCCGCTTCAGTTTAGCCGTATCTCGTCTCGATTTACGAACAACCGTTTTCATCCTGTTCAGAAAATCTGGAAAGCACATAAGGGAACAGACTATGCAGCACCCACCGGAACCCCCATTTTATCAACAGCCAACGGAAGCGTCGTAGAGGCCGGATATACCTCCGGAAACGGAAACTATGTGAAGGTGAAGCACAACGCTACTTACACCACCCAATATCTTCACATGTCCAAAATTTTGGTAAAAAGAGGACAGTTTGTCAAACAAGGGCAATCCATCGGATTGGTGGGAAGTACAGGTCTTGCAACCGGTCCGCATGTCTGCTATCGCTTTTGGAAAAATGGCCAACAAGTAGATCCATACAAACAAGATTTGCCTTCTGCCGAGCCCATCAAACCTGAACTTAAAAATAAATACATCACCGATATTTCGCCCAGAAAAAAACAATTGGATCAAATTGTTTTTAAATCAGAATTAAACATTTCACCCATACAATAAGACCATGACTTTAAAAAAAATAAACCCGACTACCACACAAAGCTGGCGCAAACTTCAGCAGCATTTTGAAGAAGTGAAGAACGTACAAATGAAACAACTTTTCGAAGAGGATTCGGAAAGAGCCAATAAATTAAGCATTCGTTGGCAAGATTTTTTTGTCGATTTTTCGAAAAACAGAATCACAGACGAAACCCTTTCTTTACTTTTAAAACTTGCTGAGGAAACCGATTTAAAATCGGGAATAGACGCTTATTTCAAAGGTGATATAATCAATGAAACCGAAAACAGAGCGGTGCTTCACACAGCGCTGCGAAGCCCTGAAAACCAAGAAATTTTGGTAGATGGAAAAAACGTACTGCCGGAAATCAAGGCAGTCAAAGAAAAAATGGCGCGTTTCACGGATTCCGTTTTGAACCAGGAGCGAACAGGATACACCGGCAAACCTTTTACAGACGTGGTCAACATCGGCATCGGTGGCTCAGATTTGGGACCGGCAATGGTGGTGGAAGCACTCAAATTTTACCAAACGCCGCTCAAATTTCATTTTGTATCGAATGTTGACGGTGATCACGTGTCGGAAGCCATCAAAAACCTCAATCCGGAAACTACTTTGTTTGTCATTGTTTCCAAGACTTTCACCACACAAGAAACCCTTGCCAATGCCATCACCATCCGAGAATGGTTTTTGAAATCAGCTACCCAAGAAGATGTCGCCAAACATTTTGTGGCCGTGTCAACCAACTTAGAAGCCATCCGTAAATTTGGCATTGCTGACGACAATATTTTCCCGATGTGGGATTGGGTCGGCGGCAGATTTTCACTTTGGAGCGCGGTCGGTCTTTCCATCAATTTGGCGATCGGAAATACCGGATTCCAGCAATTGCTGAAAGGCGCAAACGAAATGGACGAACATTTTAGAAATCAATCTTTTGACAAAAACATTCCGGTCATATTGGGATTAATCGGACTTTGGTACAACAATTTCTTCGGTGCAGAATCGGAGGCGATAATTCCTTATACCCAATATTTACATCGCTTCGCAGCCTACATGCAACAAGGCATCATGGAAAGCAACGGAAAAAGTGTCGATCGCGCAGGTAATCGCGTTGGCTACCAAACCGGAACCGTTATTTGGGGTGAACCCGGAACCAATTCGCAACACGCTTTCTTTCAGTTGATTCACCAAGGAACAAAACTGATTCCAACCGACTTTATCGGTTTTACCCAATCACTCTACAAAAACAGAGATCACCAACGCAAATTGATATCGAATTACATTGCACAAACCGAGGCGTTGATGAACGGAAAGGATAAAGAAACTGTGCTTGCTGAATTAAAATCTCAAAATCTCTCAGAAGAAGCCATCGCCAAATTGGCTCCGTTCAAAATATTTGAAGGAAACAAACCGACCAATTCTCTTTTTATAAACAAGCTTACGCCAAACACCTTGGGCGCATTAATCGCACTTTATGAGCACAAAATCTTCGTGCAAGGCTATCTTTGGAACATCTTCAGTTATGACCAATGGGGCGTAGAATTGGGTAAACAATTAGCCAACAATATCTTGAAAGATTTGGAGTCTGAAACCATCAAAAATCACGATTCTTCAACTTTACAATTAATTAACATTTTTAAAGCATTAAATTAACAGCTTTGTTGCATACCCAACTTATAAACACAATTGATTTTTAATTGTTTATAAATATTAATAAAAAAACATTTGATTTGATAAATGTTAATTTCTTAACATTTAATTTTGGTAAAATTTTTAACAATTTAAGACTTTTGCACAAAATTAAATTTAAAAACATGAAACAGATCAAACTAACTCTTTTTGCAGCATTTCTCTTTGCTGCACAATCGATTTTCGCCCAAGGATCGACCACGTCGTCGATAGGGGGAAAAATCACAGACGACAAAGGCGAGCCACTACCGGGAGCTAATGTTATTGCTGTTCACACACCATCGGGAACTACCTATGGTGCAACCACCGATTTTGATGGTTACTACCGCATTTCAAACATGCGTACCGGCGGTCCTTACGCCATTTCGATTACGTATGTGGGTTTTGAAGAAATCAAACTGGCAAACGTATTCCTTCAATTGGGCGAAACACAACGCATCAGCCGACAAATGGCAGAGTCGGTCAACCAATTGGATGAAATTCAGTTGACGGCACAACGCAATGGCTTGTTTAGCTCCGGAAGAAACGGTGCTGAAACGGTTATTTCTGAAAGAGACATCCGTAACATTCCATCAGCATCACGTTCGATTGCTGACTTTGTTCGTCTGACTCCTCAAGCACTGATTACCGAAGGTACAGATGGATTTTCAATTTCCATAGCCGGACAAAACAACCGATTCAACGCCATCTACATTGATGGTGCGGTCAACAATGATGTTTTTGGTCTGGCTGGTTCTGGAACAAACGGCGGTCAAACCGGTGTAAATCCGTTTTCGGTCGATGCCATTGAAACATTTCAGGTGCAAGTTGCACCGTATGATGTGAAAAACTCGGGTTTTGCCGGGGGCTCTATCAATGCGGTAACACGTTCGGGAACAAACAACTGGGAAGGTTCGGCATACTATTTCTACAGAGATGAAAATTTTGCCGGAAAAACCCCGGGTGGATTGATTAACGAAGGTGATGAAAGGAAGCGATTGAATGATTTTTCTGCACAAACAACCGGTTTTAGAGTGGGTGGTCCACTCATCAAAGACAAACTTTTTGTTTTTGTAAACTATGAAAATCAGGATGACGAGACTTCGCAACCTTTCACGTTTAGTAACTATAAAGGAACTTCAAATTTGACAGCCATCAATGGCTTAAGAGATAACTTAATTTCCCGTTTCGGGTATGACCCGGGTACTTTTGATGCTTCAAAAGCAACTTTAGAAAGTGATAAAATCATCGGTAAAATAGACTGGAACATTAACAAAAATCACAAACTGTCCGTAAAACACAGTTATGTGCAGGCAGATAATTTGGAGGCAAGAAGATCTTCAAATACCTCCATTAGTTTCTTAAATGGGTCAGAGTTTTTCGCTACCGAAACCAATTCAACCGCGTTGGAATTCAACTCACGTTTTGGGGATAAATTTGCCAACAACTTGGTGGTAAGTTATGTGAAAGTTGACGATGACCGCGACCCATCGGGTGATCCATTCCCAAGTTTAAGTATTCGCGATGGAAATGGTACTATCGTTTTGGGCGCTGAACCATTTTCTACAGCCAACTTGTTGGAGCAAAAAATCTTTACCATCACCGACAACTTCGAAATTTATTCAGGCGCGCACACCGTAACCATCGGTGGTACTTTTGAATACGGTGAATTCAAAAATGTTTTTTTTGGAAGCAACTTTGGTAATTATACTTTTAACAACTTGAACGATTTCTTGAACAACCAGCCTGCAGATGCTTATTCAATCGGTTATTCATTGTTGGGTCAACGATCAATCGGTGATGATTCAACCGGAGCTGCCGAATTTATTACTACACAATTTGGTGCATACATCCAAGACGATTGGAACATTACTGACAATTTCAAACTTACCTTAGGTGTGCGTGTAGATGTTCCTTACTGGAGAGACGGGATAGATAACCCGATTTTCAATACAGAAACGGTCAGACTTTTAGAAGCCGCCGGGAAAAATATGCAAGGCGCAAGAGTTGGAAAAGGTGTTAACGCAAATCCATATATCGCGCCTAGATTGGGTTACAACTGGGATGTGTTTGGAGATAGAAGTACCCAAATACGGGGTGGTTTTGGTGTATTTACTTCGAGACTTCCTTTGGTATGGCCAGGTGGAACCTACAACAACAATGGGGTGACAGGTGGTTTCAGCACAGAAAGAGATTTTGCAAATCCAATTTTGTTTAATCCGGATGTGACAACCCAACAAGTAAGTGTTGAACCGGGCTCTGGTGGTGTTGGTGGAAACATCGACTTGTTTGCACCCGAATTCAGGTTGCCGCAAGTGTTTAAAGCCAACTTCGCAGTAGATCAAAAACTTCCTGTTTGGGGATTGGTGTTGAGCACCGACTTTATTTACACGGACAACATTAGCGCCATCTACTACGAAAACCTCAACATCGGCGATGCGGTAGGTCGTACTAACGGTGCCGGCAGTCGTCCATTCTTCAGCAGAAACGCGATTGATCCTAGATTTGGCGGTATCTATTTGGCTTCAAATACCAAAGAAGGTTATTCATACAATTCAGCCATAACTTTGAGCAAACCTTTTGAAAACGGTTTCAGCGGATCGGTTACTTGGAGCTTTGGTCGTTCAGAAGCGGTTTTTGATGGTACTTCTTCCCAAAACAGCTCACAGTGGAGAGGACAACAAACCGTAAACGGCAAAAACTCTAAATTGCCAACAACGATTTCAGACTTTTCTCCAGGTCACCGGGTAATTGCCAACGTATCTTATGAAAAAGCTTGGACTAAAAACATCAAAACAACCATTGGTATGTTTTATGAAGGTTCTGAAAGTCAATCCGTTTCTTATATCTATAGAGAAGGTAGGGATTTGTTGAACGATGACTCGCGCGACAACGCATTGATTTACATCCCTGCCAGTCAAGGTGAAATAACTTTACGTCCACTTTTAGAAATAAAAGACGAAAATAATGTAGTTATAAAAACATTTACTGCTCAACAACAATGGGACGCTTTAGACGCATTTATCCGCGGTAATCCATACCTTAACAGCAGAAGGGGTAAATTTGCAGAAAGAAACGGACATCAAGGTCCTTGGAGCGACATTGTGGATTTGAAATTGATACAAGATTTCTCCATCGATGCTTTCGGTAAAAACCATACTTTACAGTTTAC
>PHDQ01000293.1 GCA_002841025.1 Bacteroidetes bacterium HGW-Bacteroidetes-13
ACCACCGTACTTTCCGGAATAGATGAAAAAAGAATTACCTGTTTAGCAAATTTCAGAAACCAAAAAAATCACCTGTTTTTACTATCAGTTTTTAAAGTACTTTTAAAAGACTATCCGGCGTGGACGCTTCACTTGGTTGGAAAAAATTTTCAGGATGACTATTTTAATCAGCTTCAACAATTTATCGAAGCAAATCAACTGCAAAAAAGCGTTTTTATCTACGATTCACGCGATGACATTCACCATATTTTGAGCCAATCTAGCATCGGTGTGCTTCCTTCCCTATCCGAAGGTTTTCCGTTGGCTTTGTTAGAATACGGTTTGGCAGGCTTGGCTGTGGTTGTTACAAATGTAGGCGAATGTGCCAATATATTGGGCAATCCGCCACAAGGATGGTTAATCGAATCCGGCAACTCAGAACAACTGAAAGCTTCTCTATCTTTGCTGATGGCTGACGAACAAACCGCCACCCGATTGGGCAAGGGTTTAAAAAATCGGGTACTAACACAATTTTCGGCTCAAAAAGCGATTGCAAAACTATTGGTATGCTACAGCGAACTTTAAAAAAGTACGATATTTCGGCCGCTTCCTATCTCGGACTGGTGCTGATACATGTTTTTATCGGGCTTGCCATCTATGTTTTTGAAGGGTTTTCAAAGTTATACTATTTTGCTTTTCTCGGATTTTTCCTGTATTTGATTGTCAAAAACAGGAACAAAAACCACGAAGTACTGTACGCGTGTGCCTATGTGATTGGAAGTGAGGTTTTTGTACGAATGACCGGTGGTGCTTTATTTTATGAAGCTGCTAAATATGAGGTAATGGCGTTTTGTATGATTGGGATGTTGTACGAAGGATTCTCAAAAAGCGGTGTGGGCTTTTTTATCTATCTGTTGCTTTTGGCACCGGGCATTTTGGTTTCATCAGAGACTTTGGGATTTGACACCAATATCAGAACTGCCATTGCTTTCAATCTGAGCGGGCCGGTCACCTTGGGCGTTGCTGCGCTCTATGCGTATAAGAAAAAAGTGACCCGGATTCAGCTCTCCAACATTGGGCTTGCCGCATTTCTTCCATTGATCAGTACCGCCTTTTATTTGTTTCTTTACACACCCAACCTGCGTGATGTAGTGACCAATACGGAATCTAATCTTGCAGCATCGGGTGGTTTCGGCCCCAACCAAGTATCGACCTTGATTGGCTTGGGCGTTTTTTTGGTATTTTCCAGACTGTTGTTTCATTCGCAAAACCTATTGCTTTTGGGGGTCAATATCTTTCTGTTTGCATTGATGGGTTTTCGCGGATTGGTGACTTTGTCAAGAGGTGGTATCTATACCGGATTGGCCATGTGTATGCTGTTGCTATTTTCGGTAGCTGTCCGATCCAACGCCAAGATTCGAGGTCAACTTATCATATTTGTAATGATTGTTTCATTCGCAGGGTTTACAACCTGGCTCTACAGTTCTTACCAAACCCGCGGCATGCTCGATTTGCGCTATGCCTCAAAGGACGGCGCCGGGCGATCGGATAAAGACATATCTACGGGGAGATTTGAGCTTTTTTCTACAGAAATTGAAGCTTTTAAAGAACATCCCTTCGTGGGTATCGGTGTCGGAAAAAATAAAGAATATCGAGAGCAGGAAACCGGTATCGAATCAGCTTCGCACAATGAAATCAGTCGAATGTTGGCAGAGCACGGCATTTTGGGCATCATCGCATTGTCAATTTTGTTTCTCACACCATTGATTTATCGCATTAAAAACCGGAAAAATTTTTATTTCTTGTCCTTTTTGGCATTTTGGTTTTTGACCATCAACCATTCCTCCATGCGACTGGCAGCACCTGCTTTTCTGTATGCGCTTAGTTTGTTGGATGTCCAAGAAGTGAGCGCGCCGGGAGGAAATAGGCGATAGGTAAGAAACAACCTGCCTGCCGTTTGGCGGGGAGACAATGTGCAAACGGTGACCTCAATCCCGACGATTCGGGACTCAGCCACCATATAGAAGTTGCTGGCCGGTAGTCGGTATAGAAATTTTAGATGAACGATTGAAGAATAACAATACTTTGCAAGGAATGCATTTTCTGTTTATAAATTCGTAACTATTAAGCTATTCAAATGAATTTCGTTTTAACCGTCACTTCGCGTGGTTTTTAATAGTAATGCGACTGCTTTACTATTAAAAATTGCCTGTCTGCCACAGGCAG